>JAIEEW010000041.1 GCA_029067255.1 Clostridia bacterium
ATTATGGGGATATACTTTGGCATTGTTCCCGCTTTCATCATCTCAATCGGTTGGCTCATGAGATCGAAACATACCACGGCAAGCATAATTCCAGCGGCGAAAGAGAGCAGAAGACTGACGATTTTGTTGGAGTCGCGTTTGAGTATCGCGCCGATAAGACCGCCGAGCCCCGTTCCGACAACGCCCGATATTAAAGTAATTACAGTTATCGCAAAGTATTCCATCTCTGTCCTTTTGAATATCTATAGATAAAATCGGGTATCGCGTATTTTTCGCTTAATAATCAGAGAGCGACGACGAATGCCCGAAAATCTTAAATTCTATATATAGCGTATGAAAAATAGTAACAAATTATTTATTTTTATGTGAAAGTATAAGTTCGGCAAACGCTTCGAAAGAGTATCCGCTGTCGCTCGGGTATCCGTTTGCCGCATGGAAAAAGCAACTTGGAATTTCCTTTTTCTTCAAGTTCTTGGCAATGCAAAGCGAACAGCCTTTGCTGTGATTTGACGGATGAAGCGGACAAGCAGTGTCTTTGCATACGCAAAATTCGCTCAAATTCTCGTTCATATCGTTATCTCCTAAACAATATAGTTGAATTCATTATATTCCTAGTATATAGGCGCTGTCAACGCAAAAATGATTTATAATGATTTAGGATATATTTTGTCGAAAATTCAACGCTTTAAGGTAGCGTATGCGAAATAAGTAGATTATTGGTAAAGGAGCGCGTCGCAACGTCGCTCAAATATAATAACGCTTGATTTATCTCGCTTTTTAATATATAATAAAACTATGTTGGACGGATTCGATTATAGGTATCTAAAAAAGTTTGACAAACTCGCGCTTGCGGTAAGCGGGGGCAGAGATTCCATGGTTATGCTTGACGCGATTTCCCGCAATTTTGATAAGGATAATTTTTTTGTAATTACAGTTCATCACAATTTGCGCGGCGACGAAGGGAAAAGAGATAGAGATTTTGTCGCGCAATATTGCGCAGATAGGGGAATAGAGTGCGAAATTTACGAAGAAGATATTCCCGCTTTTTGCGCGGAAAACGGCTACACCGTCGAACAGGGCGCGAGAATAAGAAGAAGGGAAATTTTTGTAAATACCGTAAGTACGGGCAGAGCGCAAAGAGTTGTTACCGCGCATCATTTGTCCGACAACGTAGAAAGTATTTTAATGCACGTTTTCAGGGGTAGCGGATTGAAAGGTTTGTGCGGTATGAGTCTTGACGATGGGATATTGCTTAGACCCATGTTGGGATGTACTCGCGACAATATCAACGCGTACGTTGAAATGAAAGACGTGCCTTTCGTAGAAGACAGCACCAACGAAAGCGTTGATTATACCAGAAACAGATTGAGAAGAGAGATAATACCGCTGATAAAAAAGGTTTATGGCGGGTTGGACAATAACGTTGCAAGACTTTCGCAACGCGCAGGCGAAATCTTTTCGTTTTTGGACGGTTATTGCCGTAATTTTATAGTAAGCGAAGGTGAAGCGCGTATTCCGTTGGAAGTATTCGATGAAGACGACGCAGTTGTCTCGCAAACGGTGATCAATGCGGTTGACAGAATTACCACGAGAGTAGATTTGACAAGCAAACATATTGAGTCTATTCGTTCTCTTAAAGATAAACAGAATGGGGCGAGCGTCGATTTGCCGTTCAATCTCAAAGCGCACAGACAGAGCGATTGCGTAGCGTTGGCGCTAGGCGAAAAACGCGAGTATTGCGGCGTGATAAAAGGTTACGGAGAATACGATTTGGGCGATAGATTGTTGATACTTTCTCCCGAATACAAAGAAGGTCTTGTCTGCAATCTAGATAAACTTGACGGATGCGAGATCCGCAATAGACGGCAAGGGGATGTGTTCAAACGTTTTAAGGGCGGCAGTAAAAGTCTTGGGGACTATTTTACCGACGCAAAAATTCCAAAGAGATTGCGGGACAACGTTGTTGTAGTAGCAAAAGACAGCGTCGTTTATCTTCTGCCCGAATATGAAATAAGCGATCAGGTAAAAGTGGACGAAAACACTCTAAACAAAGCGTATATAAGCGTGGTAAAGAAAGAGAGAAGAAACTAGTATGGAAAACGTAGGCAAAATACTGTTAAGTCGCGAAGACATAGAAAGGCGCGTCGCTCAAATTGGCGCTGAGATAGAAAAGGATTACGCGGGAAAAATTCCCGTCGCTATTTGTATACTCAACGGCGCTATGGTGTTTTTCGGCGATCTTGTAAGAAGAATAAATCTTCCTTTGACTTTCGATACTATGGCGGTGTCCAGTTATGGCGCGGGAACTTCGTCAAGCGGAAAAATAAATATAATAAAAAATACCGACCGCGACGTTGCGGGAAAAGACGTGTTAATTATTGAAGATATAATAGACAGCGGCTTGACAATGAAGACGTTGACGCAGATATTGAAAAGCAGGGGCGCAAAGAGCGTTAAGGTATGCGCGTTTTTGGACAAGCCGTCAGGACGGAGTACTGAATTTAACGCGGATTATATCGGGTATGTGATAGGCGACGAATTTGTTGTAGGTTATGGACTGGATTATGACGGCAAATACCGAAATTTGCCCTACGTCGCAACGTTTTCTTTGGATAAAGGAGAGAAAAATTGATTGACGGCAGACAAGAAGAACTCAAAAGACTTGCGAGTTATTTTCCGAAAGAGAAAAAATTGTACGCTGTCGGCGGTTGCGTACGCGACGCTCTTAGGGGAAAGCCATGTTACGATATAGATCTTGCCGGCGCGATTACTCCTGATGAATTGACGGTAATTCTTAAAGACAGCGAGTTTAAGGTTTGCGAAGCGTCGCCGAGATTAGGTACGATGATAATAAAAGGCGAATGCGCATACGAATATACTACGTTTCGGACGGACAGTTATCATGCCGGAAGCGGGATACATACTCCGACAAGCGTGCGGTTTACCGAAGATATATTTGAAGACGCAAGAAGACGCGACTTCAAATGCAACGCGGTATATTACGACGTATCCGAAGAAAAAATCGTCGACCCGTTGGGTGGGAGCGCCGATATAGAAAAAGGCATACTTTCGACAGCCGTATCTCCGGATATTACGCTGGGACAGGACGGTCTGAGAATTATGCGTATGGTCAGGTTTGTTTCTACGCTCGGTTACGACGTGGAAGAGCAAACGCTTGCCAGCGCGACAAAACTTGTGTCAGGACTTTCGGATATTTCCGTGGAAAGAATAAGAGAAGAACTTGATAAACTACTTGCGGGCGACAACTGCCGAAAAGCGTTGGAAATGCTCAACGACATAGGCGCGTTGAAAATTATTCTCCCCGAAGTAGCGCTCAACGACAAGGTTGCGCAAAATGAAAAATACCATAAATACGACGTATTGGAGCATACTTTTAGAGTCGTAGAAAATTGTCCGCCCGAAGTGCGGCTTGCGGGACTGTTTCACGACGTGGGCAAGGGCGTGTGCTACGCCGAGCAAGGAAATACGTATCTGCACAACGTTGTAGGCGCGAAAATAACGCGCGAAGTGTTGACAAGGCTCAAATATCCCAACAAGGTAATAGACCGTACGTCAAGGTTGGTCCACGAGCATATGTTTGACGTAAACGGCAATGCCAGAGAAGTCAAATTCAGACGTTTTATTGCAAACAATATAGATATATTGGACGATTTGACAGCGTTATTTGAAGCGGACTGTAAAGGCACGGGATATTTGGAAAGTTCGCGTACCGCGGAGAAAATAAGGCTCGTTTATTCTAAAATGCTTGATGAAAAAGTTCCTATGTCTATATCTCAACTTGCGTTGAACGGAAATGATTTGGCTGAATTGGGGTTTAATGGCAAAGAGATAGGCGAAGCGTTGAACGCGCTTTGGGATTTGGCTTTAAGACACGCCGTAAAAAACGAAAAATCCGCGCTGCTCGCCATAGCCAAAAGAATGAAAAGAAATACGGACAGGAAGAAGGGAAAGTAAATGGATAGAATACTATTGATCATTATAATTGTAATATTGGCGATTCAAACAATACTGTCGCTCGTTTTCATATTCAAGAAAAAGAAAGACGGGAAAATAGGCGACGGCGGCAATATGCTCGGAGAGATAGAAAATCTCAACGACAATCTCAACGAAGTGAAAAATATTGTCAACGAACATACGACACGAGAAAAGGACAATATTATTTCATCGTTCAATTCTTCCAACGGCACTCTCATTCAAATGTTGGAAACGTATATGAAGTCTTTCAAACAGACGCTTGACGAAAATCTCAATACTACTAAAGAACAGTTGAACGAGATAAGAGAAGAAATGCGGATTGCGACCAGACAGATGAGCGCAAATACAACCGACGCTTTGGAAAAGATGCAGGACAAGACTGAAAAGTCATTGTCCAACCTGAAAGACGATACCGGAAAATCGCTAGATAGGATGAACGACGAAATCAAGTCGTCGCTCAAAGATATGAGAGAAGACAACCAAAAGCAACTTTTGGGCGTAAAGCAAGACAATGAAAAACAACTGGAAAAGATGAGAGAAACCGTCGACGAAAAACTCTCCGGTACGCTTGATAAGAGAATACAGAACGCGTTTGAAATCGTCAATGACAGATTGGATAAAGTACAAAGAGGATTCGGCGAGATGCAAGACCTTTCGACAAAGGTTACGAATCTCAATAAGATGTTTGCCAACGTAAAGACAAGGGGCGGATGGGGAGAAGTCGCGTTAGAAAGCCTTCTCGATCAGATTCTTTCGCCCGAACAGTACGGCAAGCAGTTCCGTCTAAGCAAAGGTTCGCAAGAAGCCGTCGATTTTGTTATTGTAATGCCCGGACAAGGAGAAGAAAAGGTATATCTTCCGATCGACTCCAAATTCCCGCTGGATAAATACATAAGGCTTGTAGAAGCAAGCGAAGAAGGCGATTCCGATAAGATAGACGCCGCGAGAAAATCTCTCGTCGAAGAAGTCAAAAGAGAAGCGAGAAGTATTTCGCAAAAATACATTAAGGTGCCTAAGACTACAAACTTCGCAGTAATGTACGTTCCTACCGAAGGACTTTACGCGGAGATTGCAAAAGACAGCGCGCTGACGAGTCAACTGCAAAACGATTTTGGAGTTACCGTCTGCGGACCGACGACGGTTACCGCTCTTCTCAATAGTTTGCAAGTCGGATTTACAACGCTTAAGATCCAAAAGAGAAGCGGCGATATTGTCAAAGAACTCAATAAATTCAGAAAAGATTTCAGTAAATATACCGATTTGATAAGCAAGGTCAAAAAGAACGCAACCACGGTTGTTACGACTATCGAAGAAGTGGAAAAACGCAACGATCTTATAAATCAAAGACTGTCCAAAGTAGGCGGAGATTTGCCCGACGGGGACGACGAAACCAAACTTATTGCAAGCGACGACGCTACGGAGAGATTATGAAGATAGATTTGCATATACACAGTTCGCTAAGCGACGGAACCGATTCTCCCAAGAGCATAGTAGACAAGGCGAAAAGTTTGGGTATAGACTGTATATCCATAACTGATCACGACTGCATAGGCGCGATAAAACTCGCGAAAAGTTATGCTCAAGACAATAAGATAAAATATGTCAACGGCGTGGAACTGTCCACATTTTCCGTTTCGGAGATACACATACTGGGATATTGTTTTGACGAAAACAATTCCGCGCTTTTGGAAAAACTGGACTACTTTGAGAGTAAGCGCAAAGAGCGCGCTAATATGATTCTTGACAGGCTGTACGATTTGGGAGTAAAACTCGATAGAGACGCGTTGCCGACGGAAAGCGCGAGCGTGGGCAGACTTCATATTGCCAAATTGATGGTAGCGCAAGGCTACGCAACATCCGTGCCAGACGCTTTCGATAGATATTTGGGGATAAACGGCAAAGCCTACTGTCCTTCAAAGCGAATAACTCCTATGCAGGGCGTTCAACTGATAAAGCAAGCCAAAGGCTTTCCGGTAATAGCGCATCCGTTGAGATTTTTGCAACAAAATACTTTGCGTACGCTTGTCGACGGATTGAAGCCTTTTGGTTTGGAAGGAATAGAAGCGTACTATCCCACGCACGACAAAAGCGTAACAGACGAACTCAACTCGCTTGCAAGACGCTATAAATTACTCGCTACGGGCGGTACGGATTATCACGGAGAGAACAGAAATATAGAGTTGGGAAGCGTGGACGTTAGACTCGACGGATATGCTTTGTCGAGATTGAATATAAATAAATAACGCATACTAAGTATGACGTAAGGGGGAAATTATGATACTCAAAATCAAACAAAAAGTAATGTCTGTTATGGGTAAGTACGAAATTCTGGACGAAGCAGATCAGATTGCGTATAAAATACAGGGCAGGATGTCTTTGCCAAAAAGATTTGAAATTACCGACGCTAGCGGCGCGCAAGTCGCTGTAATGAAATCTAAAGTCTTCGATTTAATGCCGACGTTCAGACTGTTTATCGGCGGCGCGGAAGTGGGAAGAGTCAAGAAAAAGATCACTATGTTCAAACCCGCTTTCAAAGTCGATTGCAACAACTGGAAAATTCAAGGCAATATACTCGGCTGGGATTACGACATTGTTGACGCGGAAGGAAAAGTTGTCGCGTCGCTATCCAAAAAGGTAATAAGTCTTGTCGACTATTACACGATGGATATTGTCAATCCCGACGACGCGCTTATGGTAATCATGATAGCGCTTGCGATCGACGTCGAAAAACAGTAGGTTTCTGTTCGACGGATAAGAGGAATTTGCAAAATTAAAATGCGCCTTTTCCGCTAATTCAACACAAAAAGCGAACTCCAACGTACATCCAGTACGGGGAGTCGCTTTTTGCATTGTCTTAACTAAAAATTCGCTATTTTACTAATTGCAAATTCCCCTTATCCGTCGAACCTAATGGCGGAAATAAAAAGTTTATTATATATTATAATCAATATTAAATTAGATTCTTCGACTACGCTCTCAATAGCGGGAGAGAGAACAAATGTTGTAAACTCTACTCGTCATTTGTAATTATACGAGAATTAGATTGAATTGATAGAATAAATAAGGTGATATTTTCTACAATTATCTTAAGAGTACAGAGAAAAGATTTTTTACCCGTCATATTGAGCAAACAGAGAAGCATTTCTTACCCGTCATATTGAGCGAAGCGTAAGCGAAGTCGAAATATCTAATCATATATACAATCAGTATATTAAGTCCGACTAAAATCGGAGCGAAGCGTAGATTTTACGTTTGGTAGGATAATTCTACTTCGTTTCGAATGGCGATATTTAAAAAGTGTATATCGATTGTAAAATTTTCTATCGCGCTTAACGCAAATTAAAATCGCTTGACATGATTACGCTTAAAAGCGCATAATAAAAAAGCGGATATTCGCAAATTTTGTGGAAAGTAGATTAATATGAAGAACATTTTTATTATCAATCCTACTGCCGGTAGGGGAGATACTTTGAAAAGTATACGCAATATACTTGATAAAAAACAGGATTTCGAATATGAAATTTACGTTACTTCGAAAGCAGGCGACGCGACTTCATACGTTGCGAAAAGGTGCGAAGAGACTGACGAAGACATACGTTTCTTTTCCTGTGGCGGAGACGGAACGCTCAACGAAGTAGCGAGCGGTTGCGTGGGACATCCCAACGCGATAGTAGCGCTTTATCCTAGCGGCAGCGGCAACGATTTTGTAAAGTACTACGGCGGCAAAGACTTGTTTTTGAATTTGGATAATCTCATTGACGGAGAAGAAAGCAGAATAGATATAATAAAAGTCGGAGACAGATACGCTGTCAACGCTTGCCATTTCGGACTGGATAGCGCGGTCGCTAAAAAGATGAACGAAGTCAGACATAAGAAATTCATAGGCGGGAAAAATGCGTACAACACCGGAGTATTATACGCGCTGTTCACTGCTATGAAGACAAAATGTAAAGTCATTGGCGACGGCGAATCTCTCAACGGCGACAGGATACTTCTTTGTACTATCGCCAACGGCAAATACGTAGGCGGATCTTATCTCAGCGCGCCTAGATCATTAAACGACGACGGATATCTTGAAGTATGCTGTATCAAGCCTGTCGCGACAATCAAATTTTTAAGGTTTATCAACGTCTATAAATCGGGTACGCATTTAGATCGCGAAGACTTGAAAAAATACATCGAGTACAGACGTTGCAAACACGTTGAAATCATAAGCGGTCAGAAAAACTTTGCTATATCGTTGGACGGAGAAGTGGTTGACGGCGATAGGTTTGAAGTCGACGTACTTGAAAAAGAGTTGAGATTTGTCGTACCGAAAGGTTGTAAATAACAATAAAACGAGTTTGTATAAACCGTTCGAGATATTTGCGAGCGGTTTATTTTTTTATAAAAATTAACTTTTTTGAAAAATTTTAATCTATTTTAATAATTAAAAACTTGCGTCTGTGTTTGTAAACGAGTTGTTTTGTATATTATAC
>JAIEEW010000042.1 GCA_029067255.1 Clostridia bacterium
CTTCAACAATTACGTTGTTGTCGTCGTTGGGGTCAACGGGCAACATAGAAACTTTAAGATCTCTTATAACTTGCTCGATCTGCTTATGCGCGTCGTTCAGTTCTTCTTTTGCAAGCGCGCTCATCTCTTCATCGCTGCCGTCCGCGATAATCTCTTTGCACTCTTCTACGCTCTTTTGCAAAGCAAGATAATTCTTATAGAGTTCGATAGTACCCGACATCTGCGAATGTTCTTTGACGAGTTTCTGCCACTTTGCCTGATCAACTATTATTTCGGGATCGGCTATCGCAAGCGTAAGTTCCTCAAATCTCTTCAACATTATTTCAAGTTTTTCAAACATATACTACACCGTTTCCCTTTTTGATTTTTTTGCTATCACTATTCTCTCGATACCCTGCAAGTCTTTGACAACGTCGCAATCGAATTCTCCTTCCAACATCTTGATCACTTCTCTCGCTTGATTTATCCCTACTTCGAGCATCAAATATCCGCCGTCTGCGATATGTTCGCAAGCGTTTTCCGCTATTCGACGGTAAAAGTCCAAACCGTCCTTGCCGCCGTCAAGCGCGATTTTAGGATCGTAATCTCTGACTTCTTTATCAAGTTTTGCAATATCTTCCGACGGAATATAAGGCGGATTGCTTACTATCACGTCAAATATTCCTTGAATATTTTCAAAAGCGTCGCTTTGAACAAACGTTATCTTCTCAGCAACCGAATTGTTCTCGGCATTTTTCTTCGCTATGCTCAACGCTTCTTCGCTAATATCGCTTGCTATAATTTCACAGTCCTTATTCGCCGCTACCGCTACCGCGATACAACCGCTTCCCGTACACAAATCAAGCGCTCTGCCGCCGTCCTTCAACTTTTGAACGACCTGTTCCGCAAGATATTCGGTTTCCGGTCGGGGACAAAGCACGTTGCCGTCGATTTCTATAATCGCTCCGTAAAAATCAACTTTTCCGAAAACTCGCCATAACGGCATGCCAGTTTTTCTCTTTTTTGCGTATTCGACAGCCTTTTCATATTCCATTTGTCTAATATGGGTAAGTTCAGCAAGTTCGCTCCGCTTCACTCCCGTAACTTCGCAGAATATCCAGTCGATATCACTCTCGTCCACGCCTTTGAGCATTGTCTTTATTTCTTTCCTTACTTTCTCATAAGATTTTTTTGTATCGAATCTCTTCTCAGGAATAGTCGGATCGGCGTCCATCGCCATAACCGTCTTGAATGCCGTTATCGCGCACTCGACCATAGAATCGTCGGGTTGTTTTGTAGTCAGTTTCTGCAACGCAAGTCCAGGAAATTTGAGAATCTTGACGAGTACGTTGTCGTATTTCGCCATGGTTTTCAACATCTCGTAACTTATTCCCATTATTATCGGCAAAAGTATAATTCTAGAAGCGAACAACACGACGTTTTTCCATACTCCCAAACTCGCAAGATATGGCTCGAATATTCCCACTATCGAAAATACTATTATACTTACAAGCATGATAATAAACATAAAAGTAGTGCCGCATCTGTCGTGAACCGTAGACATAGACTGGGCGTTTTCCACCGTAAGTTCCAACCCGTGTTCATAACAACTGATAGTCTTATGCTCCGCCCCGTGATACATATAAGTACGCTTGACGGTCTTCATCAAAGTCGTCATGGCGATATAAAGCACGAAAATAATTATCCTTATTATGCCTTCAAGCAACTCGTACAACACGCTTACGTACCAAAGATTGTTAGCGTCCGCGCCGAAATTTTTCGCAACAGCGCTTTTTATCGGAGTGATTATAAGCAGCGGCAAGAAGAAAAATAAACCTATTGCCAACGCTACGCCCAAAATAACGGAAAACACCATCATGATATCGTAAATATTTATTTTGAGTTTTTTTGCAAACCATTTTTCTACTTTGCCCGGTTCGACGTCGCCTTCGAATACTTCTCCCGAACGCATAAGCGTCTTGACTCCCGAAGACATCGAATCCAAAAAGTTGAACACTCCCCTTACAAACGGAATCCTATGCGATTTCGGTCTTTCGGAAATAGGTTTTATATATCTGCTTTCTACGACGATGTTTCCTTTTTCGTCGCGCACAGCGGTAGCCATAGAGCGTTCCCCGCGCATCATAACGCCCTCTATAACTGCCTGTCCACCGATTTTCGACGTGTATTTTCTTGCCATAAACTCTCCGTCCGTATAGCCTATACCTATTCTATTATACAATTATACTATCTATTTAAGATTTTGTCTATTGAATATAAAAATAAAATAATATATAAATATTTACAACTACAACAGTTAGCAAAAAACTATTAAAA
>JAIEEW010000043.1 GCA_029067255.1 Clostridia bacterium
TATCATGACAAAGTATATCACAACTATAACAAATTTATCAATTATTTTAGCGGTCAATATCGCCGTCAAGTCTGTTTTCGAGCATTTGCGCGCAGTCGCTTTTTCTAAGTTTGCTTATTGCAAGAGAAGCGACAATATACATTACAGCAAATACGATAGCCGCGGCAAGACCGCCTTTGAGACCGAATTGAGAAGCGTCGGAGACGTAACCGACTAGGCTGGGGCCGAGAGTACAGCCGACGTCGCCGCCGAGCGCAAGCATTGCAAACATGGCGGTGCCGCCTTTGGAAATATTTCTTGAAGCAAGATCCAAGGCCGCGGGCCACATAATGCTGACAGCGAGTCCGCACAGCGCGCACATTATCAAAGAAAGCAACGCTATATTGCTCAAAGCCACGGTCATATAGCATAAAAAGGTGGCGAATCCCAGTATCGGAAGAATCTTTGCAAGTTTAACTTTTTTACCAAATAGTCCATAAATCAGTCGCCCTAACCCCATAAGCAGAGCAAAGGAAAACGGACCGACGAGATCGCCTAAAGTTTTGGAGAGATTGAGTCCTTTTTCTGCAAAATAGGATACCCACTGGCTCATTGATTGTTCGCACGCTCCCGCGCACATAATCAAAATAAAGAAGAGATAAAAGCGTTTGCACTTGAACAGATCTTTGAGCGGCATGCTTTCGCCGCGCTGTTCGTCCAAAGTGGAACAAGGCACAAAAAAGAAGTATATCGCGTTTAATATCGGTATCGCAGCAAACGCCAAAACAAGATATTGCCAACTGTTTTTGTCAAAAATAAGGAAATATCCAACCGTGATCAGTACGACGGCAAGATAACCGAAACAATAGCATGAATGCAGCAGGGACATATTTCCCACGTTCTTTTCGGGAATGGCTTCAACCACCGGAGAAATGATCACTTCGGCAATTCCGCCGCCTATGGAGCAGATAATAGTTCCTATCATAAGCCCTATATATGAATTTGACATGGCAAAAGGCAGAGTAGCCATCAGTACAAGACCTGACGCAGCAAATGCGTGAGATAAAATTACCGCTGTCCTATAACCGATTTTGTCCATAATCTTCGCGCTGCCGGCGTCCATGATAAGTTGGACTAAAAAGGTAACCGTGATCAGCGCGGTAAGTTTGCTCAAAGATATATCAAAACTTTCTTGAAAACTAACAAAAAGAAGCGGCGCGAGATTGACGGTTAGAGCCTGTATTCCCGAAGCGACGCAGCATGAGTTGAAAGTATGTCTGTAACTTTTCAATCTTTTCATCGAATTTTATCTGCCCGTATGTAATTTATTTTCGATATATTATATGTAAGGTTTTATAGGCAAGTTGAATCAAATTATCAATCCGCCGTTGACAGAGATCACCTGTCCGGTAACGTAGGAAGACTTTTCGCTTGCAAGCCATACGGCGGCGTCTGCAACGTCTTGCGGCGCCCCTGCTCGTAAAAGCGGAATATCTGCGACGAGTGAAAGTTTGTCGTCTTGCGATAGATTATTGTTCATATCCGTGTCAATAAAACCTGGCGCAATGCAGTTGGCTCTTATTCCGCTGAGAGAAAATTCTTTGGCTATCGCTTTTGTAAACGCTATGATTCCGCCTTTTGCCGCGGAATATACGCTCTCGCAACTTCCGCCTACCTGCCCCCACATAGAAGACACGGTAATGATATTGCCGCTTTTTTGAGAAAGCATTATTTTCGCGACTTCGCGACAAAGAGAAATCGTGCCTATGAGATTGACGTCTATTATTCTTTTGATAGCATCGTCGGAGTGGTCGGTCAAAAGAGACGAATATCCCACGCCGGCATTCGCCACCAGTAAATCTATCGATGAAAAATTTTTAACGGTAAAATCGACCAGTTCTTTTATTTGATCGGGATTCGCCATATCCGCTTTGAACGCAATAGATTTTCCGCCGTCCGAGTTTATACGATCGCAAAGCGCTTGCGCGTCATTTTGCGAGTTGAGATAGTTTATTACAACGCTATAACCTTCTTTTGCTAGAGAAATCGCTATCGCTCTACCTATTCCGCGCGACGCTCCTGAAATAATTGCGGTTTTCATACAACTATTATATCTAATCGTTTGAAAAAAATCAACTTTTGTCGTATAATTAAAATTATGAATAATATGTTTGAAGAATTAGGCGTAGCGCCAGAATTTATAAAAATCCTTGACGAGCAAAATCTTACGTCGCCTACGGACGTGCAAAAACAAGTTATACCGATTGCGTTGGGCGAGAGAGATATTGTCGCTCAAGCGCCTACAGGTACGGGGAAAACGCTCGCTTTCGCGCTTCCGATGTTGAGCAAGATTGACAGAGACGACAATTCCGTTCAGGCTGTCATTGTCTGCCCGACGAGAGAACTCGTTATACAGATTTGCGAAGTAATCCAGTCTTTGCTCAAATACAGCGAAAGGATCAGAGTAGCGGGACTTTACGGCGGTCAGAATATCCAAAGACAACTATTTTGTTTGAGAAAGAAACCGCAGATAGTCGTAGGCACGCCAGGAAGAATGTTGGATCATCTTGAAAGGCGGACGCTTAAACTCTCGGGCGTAAGATATTTCGTACTCGACGAAGGGGACGAAATGCTGGATATGGGATTCAGAGGAGATATAGAAAGAATAAGCGCGAGCGCGGGCAAATGCCAACGCCTTTGCTTTTCCGCGACGATACCGCAGGGTATACGTCAACTTATCCAAAACCTTTTCAACGATCCAATATTCGTCAAGACGGATATAGACGGGGAAGAACTTCCTAAAATCGAACAGTATTACGGCATAGTAAAAGACTCGCAGCGCGTGGGAGCGACGCTCAAAATCATAGACGAAGGTAAATACGGACTGGTAATAGCGTTTTGCAATACGAAGATAAGGGCGGATAAACTCAACAACGCGTTGATCGCCAAAGGTAGGCTGTCAGAAGCGATACACGGAGATCTAAGACAGGGCGAACGCACGCAAATAATCAAAAAATTCAAGTCGGGCAAACTCAATATTTTGGTCGCAACCGACGTTGCGGCAAGGGGATTGGATATCGACGGAGTGGATGCGATAATAAATTTCGATCCGCCTACCGACAGCGATTTTTATATTCACAGAATAGGCAGGACTGCCCGAGCGAAAAAAGAAGGCGTCGCATATACGCTTATTGACAGTTCTCAGGTAGGATATATTCCCAGTTTTCAAAAAGCAAGCGGGAATTCTTTGAAGTATATTGATTTTGGGGTCATATCGGATGCGTATACTTTGCCCAAAGATTCTTCCAACAAGATCAAAGATTTTCACGCAAATCAAAGCAGATTTTTCCTAAACGTAGGAAAAAGAGATATGCTCGATAAAGAGAGCCTTTCAAAATTACTAATCGCTTATACGCCGTTGAAAATTTTTGAAATTTCCGATATAAAAATCAGAGATACTTACAGTTTCGTATCCGTAATAAAGGGGTGCGAAAGCAAGATATTCAAACTCAAAGGCATAGTTTTGGGTAAACGCGAAGTGAACGTTCAGCAAGCCGCCGAAGATGAAAAGCCAGTCGAAAAATCGGACAACAACAAATTCAAATCCAAAAAGAAAGCGGATAGCGGCGCTAAGAACAATTTCACTAAGAAGAGTAAAAAAAACGCGTTAGGGCGTTCCAAAGACGGCAGCCGTAAGAGCGGCGCGTCGGTCAAGAACGGTAAATCAAGCGGAAAGGCGTCAAAAGGCAAAGCAAATAAACCTGTATCCAGAAAGAGTAGATATTATTCGGCGGACGAATAAACTGTATTTGCATTAAGTTCTTTTAGAAATATCATTTTAATAAAGAAAAAAAGACGGTTTTTTGAATTCCGTCTTTTTTACGTTTACATAAATTGTAGGATCACGCTTTTACGTTTCTCCACATTCTGTTCATTGCGGAGTTTCTTGCTCCGAAGTCGCGCATTACGGCGCATCTTTCGATGATTTCCTGTGAGAAGAATTGCGCTTCAAAAGCGTTAACGCTTTCTTCGTCAACGTAGACGATTACTCTTCCGTCTTCGTCGGCAAAATCACAGTTTTCTCCAAAGTAATAAGTAAGGTCGTAACGGTATTCGGTTTCATCTTCTTCGCTTGCCCAGTTTTCGAGAATATACTCGTATACTTCTTCGGTAGCAGTACCTGCGGTATAACCTATGTAATCCATATTTTCAATTGCAATATCAGGACGGCACATAAAATTTATCCAAAGATTTGCCGCGGTCGGGTTGCCCGAGTATTTGGGAATGCACCATGCGTCGCTGAAAATGTTGGAGCCTTCATAAGGAACAAAGTACGCCATATCGCGTTCCACGCCCAGTTCTTCCTGCAAGGAATCCATAGCGTATACCGCGTCTCCCGCCCATTGCAAAGTCATGTCTATATCGCCTTGAATAATGACTTCTTTTCCTTCGTCGTTTTCGTAACCGCTTATTATCTTTTTCTGTTCGATCAGATAGTCCTGAACTTTCTTGACGGTATCCGGATCGGTTGCGTTGAGCGCTATATCGGGTGTGAGCGAAGGTAGACAAAAATTCGATCTCTCGTTTAGAAGAGTATAGATCGCGCCTATTGCGTAAGAATCGCGCAGCGAGTTTTTCATCATGATTCTTTGATTGTACGCTTTATCCCAAAGCACCGCCCAGCCGTTGGCTTCGACGTATTCTTGCATGGAAGAATACGTTCCGTATTCGCTGTTTTTATACGCGGTGGAATCTTTTGCGTAAAGAATACCCAAAGTACCCGTCATGTAAGTGCGGCTGTATAGATTGTATTCGCCGCTTTCTTCGTCGTAGTCGTACTGGAAATACGAGTCTTCTCCCGATTGAAAGAGCGGGGAAGTGCCGTCGCGATAATCTTCGATTTCGCCGTATCCCAAATCGCTTAGATCAGGAGCGAGTTTCAAAAGCAACTTTTCGTTGATCATTTTTTCAACCATATAGTCAGACGGACATATTACGTCAAAGTCGGCTTTCGTCGTCTTTATCTGCGCGTACATCAGTTCGTTTTCGTCGAACATTTCGTATTTTACTTTGATATTTTTACCGGTAATTTCATGATAGTATTCTTCGAATTTGTCGATTACGTCTTCGCCTATATACTCTGACCAGTTGTATACTTTCAGCACTTCGTCGCGAGATCTGCATCCCGTAAGAAGGATAGGCAGGGCGAGAGTTGCGATCATTACCGTCAATAAAATCAAAACCGTAAATTTCTTTTTCATATTTTATCTCCCGACGAAAGTTATTTGTCTTTTTCCGTTTTCTTGCGCGGAGAGTAAAGGACCATCATAAGCGCGAAAACGATAAAGAAGATTATTGTGAACAACGCTCTTATATCTGCGGGCAACGGGTGTTTTCCGTTTTTAAGACCGTAGAGCATTGTCGAGAGCGTGTCGAACGACGTTACGTTGATCTTTGTTATAACGAAATCGTCTATCGAAAGCGTAAATGCAAGGAGCGCTCCGACGACTATTCCGGGAAGAATATCGGGAAGTACGACCTTGAACATCGCTTTCGCGGGCGTGCAGCCCAAATCCAACGCGGCTTCGTATATCTTGTTGTCTGACTTTTGTAATCTCGGCAACACGTTGAGCAGAACGTACGGCGCGCAGAAAGAAGTTTGCGCCAAAATAAGTTTGAATGCCGTCATGCCCCAACTGCCGTCGTTTATTTTAAAAGTCGACGCGAAAAGGTTGAATACCAACGCCAAAGCGATAGCCGTTACTATCTCGCTGTTTATCATAGGTATTTGGTTGACTGTAGAATATGCGGCTTTGATTCTCTTGTTGTGAATCGCGTGCAATCCTATCGCGCCGAGCGTTCCCAGTATAGTGGAAAGCAGACTTACGAAAAAACCTACGAAAAGCGTATTGAGTAGCGCGCTTTGTATGAGTTCCGCGTTTTTACTTTGACCGGTAAATAGGTTTATGTAGTTGTCGAAAGTAAAACCGTTCCAGTTGCTGAAAGAAGGGGTGTCGGTGAAAGAGAAGACTATCATCCACACGATAGGCAAGTAGAGCATTATGAGCACTATTGCTATAAAAGTTTTTACCAGTATCTTTCTTACCATAGTCTGCCCCCTTTTCCGTCTTTGTCGTATTTATTAGTAATAGCCATTGACGCTATCATAAACAATAACAATACAAAAGATATTGTCGCCGCCATATTCAAAGAATCGGCCTTTAGGCTGTAAATGAAATCGCCTAGAAGCATCATCTTGCCGTTGCTCATGATTTCCGTTACGGCAAACGTAGTTATAGACGGGATCATTACCATCGTCAGTCCGCTGAGTATTCCCGGCATAGAGAGCGGGACTGTAACTTTCCAAAACGCTTTGGTCGGAGTAGCGCCGAGATCGCCAGCGCCTTCAATATAACTCTTGTCGATTTTGAGAAGAGTGTTGTAAAGGGGCATTATCATAAACGGAAGAAATTCGTACGTCAATCCGAAAATGACCGTTCCCATACCGAGTTTTACGTTAAGCACGCTGAATACGGCTTTGGTAGCCATCATTCTCAACAGAAAGTTGACCCACATCGGAGCAATGAAAAGTCCTATCATTACGCCTTTTTTATTGAATTCTTTTTTAGTAAGATAGTACGCGATAGGATAGCCAATTAAAAGGCATATCGCGCTTGTGGAAAATCCCGCTATAAAAGAGTTTTTGACTACTTTTCCCAACGCGTCTTCTTTCGCCAACTCTTTGAAGTTGGCGAGCATATCGAAAGAACCGTCGCTTGCGTCAATAAACGCGAATACGAGTATGAGCGCAAGCGGAAGTAGTACAAACAGCAACATGAATAACGCGTAGGGGAGAGATAGAAGTTTCTTAAACATTTTCACTCTCCTCTGACAGCGCGTCGCAATCGACGAGTCCAAAACTCTTGCCGTCTATCTTTATTCCCACTCTGTCGCCTTTGTCCCAAAGGTATTCCGTATCGGCGTAGATGTGGCGGTTGCCGTCAGTTTTTATATCGACAATATAGTTTTTACCTTTATATATCATGCTTTCTACGTTGCCAGCCAGCGGAGCCGCGTATTCGTCGTCGGTCATGTCAACGTCAGTAAAAGCAAAGTTTACAGTCGCGTTTTTGCCTTTGAGAGAACATTCCTTTCCGTCTATTGTCAGAACGTCTTGTTCGCCGTCGTAAGAGCAGTTTTCAAACAACGACGTCGGGTCAAAGTCGTATTCGCCGCCGAAGAGATCAAAAGTCGTATTCGACGTGAACGTTACGTTTATCGTATTGTCGACGTGTTCCTTATGCATTATCTGAATATTTTCGGGCGCGACGTAAAGTCCCACTTCTTTTCCTACGGGGGATTCTACCGTGCTGTGGATAGTGAATTCATAGCCGTTGCACTCGCAGACCA
>JAIEEW010000044.1 GCA_029067255.1 Clostridia bacterium
ATTATACCTCCATACACGATAATGTATGAAGGCAAATCATAGATTATGACTTATTTTCTTTTTGAATTTTTCAAAACGGAATACCTTAAATCTAATTAAATTCCGCGCAATGATTCGTTAAGCGCAATAAACTGCTCTATATTCAAAGTTTCGCCTCTCGCCCTTACGTCTATTCCCAAATCTGCCAAGGCAGTTTCGACAGTCTCTCTGCTAAGTCCCAATCCGCTCGTAAGATTGTTGACAAGCGTCTTGCGGCGCATTGCGAAAGCGGCTCTTATGATTTTCTTAACGCTTTTTTTGTCGACGTCTTTATGTTCGTCGTCAAGATCTATTCTTACAATACAACTGTCCACGTTGGGTTGCGGCGTAAACATACATCTCGGCACTTCGCGCATGATTCTCGCTTTGCCTTCCAACGCGATAGATAGCGTAATTACCCCGTAATCCCCGCAGTCGGCGGACGACGTCAATCTTTTACCCACTTCCTTTTGTATCATAACCGTAACGCTTTTCGGTTTTTTCTCCCTTTCCAGAAAGCGCATAATGATCGGAGTGGTAATATAGTACGGCAAATTAGCAACTACTTTATAGTCTGTGTTTCCCAACATATCGTCAAGAGTTTTGTCGTCAATTTTTTGGATATCTTTGAATACGACTTCGACTTTATCGTCCAAACCTTGCAAGGTCTGTCCCAAAATCGGCACGAGATTTCTGTCGATCTCAAAAGCAAGAGCGCGTTTTGCGACTTTGGCTATCTCGCGAGTCAACGTACCCGCGCCCGCGCCTATTTCAACAACGGTATCTTCTTGCGTAATTCCGCTGTCCTTTACCATAGCCTGCAATAAGTTGGTATCGGTGATAAAATTCTGCCCGAACTGCTTATTGAATCTAAAATTATGGTCTGATAAGATCTGTTTGATATCGCTCATATATTTAAGAACCTTGTTTTTTATTGTTGATAAATTTCTTTACAGTCGTAAATGCCAAAATAAATACTCTCCCTTTGAAATATCGTCAAAGCAGAGTCCTTACTCTCAATTTTGCGCCTACGCTTTGAGCAATTTCTTTGGCTTTGGCTATCTCGTCTTCGCCGATAACGTCTACCACGCTCAACACGACGTTGCCGCCCGCCTGAACGCATTTCTTAGCGAAATCCAGCATTATTTCAAACGCCCTTTCGCCGTACGCGCTGTGGCATATTTTGTCATACTTGACAGCGTCGGTAGCGTTGAGAGATATATTGATTTTATCAATACATTTTACTATTCTGTCCGTAATGTCTTCGCCCAAAATTTCGTTTGCCTGTCCGTTGGTGTTTATTCTCGTCTTTCCGCCGCTTGCGTGAACGTATTCGCAAATTTTTTCAATTGCGTCGAATCTGTAAGTAGGCTCGCCGTAACCGCAGAAAACCACTTCGCCGTACTGGGAAATGTCGTATTCTTTTTTTAGTATATCGATCACTTGCTCTGCGCTAGGTTCCGACTTGATCCACAAATCGCCGTATATCGGCTTATCGTAATATCTCACGCAAAACTCGCAGCGGTTAGAGCATCTGTTTGTCAAATTTATATATATGTTTTTATCAACAACGTAAACGTATCTTTCTTGCATACTTTACCTCTCATAGGTTGTATTTCGAAAACAGCCTTTTCGTATTTATATTTGTGATTTCCACTATTTTTTCTCGCGGCAAATTTTTTACGTCCGCTATTTTATCCACGACGTAATTTATAAATTTCGGCTCGTTTGGCTGCCCCCTGAACGGTACGGGCGTCATATACGGACAATCGGTCTCGACTATCAATCTGTCTTGCGGGATAGCCTTTATTACGTCGTCCTTTTTAGCGTTTTTGAAAGTTATCGCCCCGCCGAGCGCGTAATAACAATCGAATTTGTCGAACTGTTTTATCATTTCCGCGCTTGACGAATAACAATGCAACAATACTCCCGCGCCGAGTTTATCTTTTTTCGCCGTCAGTATATCCAAAGCGTCTTTGTACGCGTCGCGAATATGCAAGACAACCGGCAATCCGACTTCATAAGCGATATCCAACTGCGCCGCAAAAACGTCTTTTTGGATTTCTCTCGGAGACAAATCGTAATAATAATCAAGTCCGATTTCTCCAATTGCAACCACTTTGTCAAGACCTGCCGACCGTCTGTAAAAACTTTCGCATTCCGCGTTATAATTTTGCGCTTCATGCGGATGCGTACCAACAACGGCAAAAACGTTATCGTATTTTTCGCTCAACTTTACGGCGGTTTGCGAACTTTGCAAATCGAATCCCACTTCGATTACGCTTTCTATGCCTTCATCTTTCAAACCGGCGATTATATCGTCCACTCTGCCGTACAGTCTTTCGTCGCCCAAATGGCAATGCGAATCTATTATCATCTTACTTCGCTGCCCGACTTCATGCTCTTTTCGGGCGATATCAAAGCGAGATTTCCTTCTTCGTCGCTTGCGCAAAGTACCATACCTTGCGACTCTATGCCCCTTAGTTTGACAGGCTTGAGATTAGTAACGACAATGACTTGCTTGCCTACCATTTCTTCAGGAGAGTAATACTTTGCGATCCCGCTTACTATCGTACGCGGCGCCGCTTCGCCGAGATCTATTTTACTGCAAAGGAGTTTGTCTGCCTTTTCTACCTTTTGACATTCCACGACTTTACCCACTTTAAGCGAAATCTTTGCAAAATCGTCAATGGTGATTTCCTGTATATCTATTACGTTTTCCACTTTCGTTTCTTCCTTCTTCTGTTTTTGAGCGAGTTTTTTCTGCTCGTCCAAAATTTCGTCCATTATTTTGAGTTCCTTTTCTATATCTATTCTTTGGAAGAGTTGTTCGCCCTTTTCTACTTTAAGACCGGATATTTTCGCGCCAAACTTTTCAAGCGACTTAAACGACGTCAACTCTTCGCCGACAATTCCCAGTTTTCCGAAAATCTTAGCGGGAGTTTCGGTAAGGAAAGGTTGAAGAATGACCGCCGACATTCTTATTGTTTCGCACAGATTGTAAAGCACGGTTTTGAGCCTGACTTTTCCTTCTTCGCTTTTCGCCAGTATCCAGGGAGCGCACTCGTCTATATACTTGTTGGCTCTTTGGATAACCTTGAAT
>JAIEEW010000045.1 GCA_029067255.1 Clostridia bacterium
CTTTCTTTCTTTGTATATCTTTCTCAACTTATCAGCGCCGCTTCTAAAAGACGGCGCTGATAAGTTGAGAAAGATATACAAAGAAAGAAAGCAAAGATATTACGACACTTGCGACGTTGTCGTCAAGAGCCATGAATACGATATGTACAAGACTGTCAACGATATAGTAAAAGTTATATTATAGGAGAGCGTTATGAAAAAAATTATGGTCGTCAACGGCGTTAATCTCAATATGTTGGGAATACGCGAAAGAAATATATACGGCGATTCCACATATGACGGACTTTGCGAATATATACGCGAAAAGTGCGCGGATCTAGCGGTCGAATTGAATTTTTTTCAATCCAACTGCGAAGGCGCGATAGTGGACTGTCTGCAAAAGTGTTATTTTGACGGATATGACGGGATAGTAATAAATCCCGGCGCGTATACTCATTATTCTTACGCGCTGTACGACGCTATCAAGTCCATTTCGCCTTTGCCTGTCGTCGAAGTTCATATATCCGATATTCATACGCGAGAAGAGTTTCGTCGAGTATCCGTAACCGCGCCCGCTTGTGTAGCGCAGATTTCGGGAAAGGGATTTGACGGATACGTTCAAGCAATAAAGACTTTGGTTGAAGTATAAGGCAAGTCGGATGATAAAATATTGCGTAAAGGTAGATTTATGAATCAAGATAAAGTAATTACGATAGTCGGTTTGGGGGTAGTAGGCGGTTCGTACGCTATTGCGCTTTCCAAAAAAGGCTATACGGTATACGGCGTAAACAGATCAAAAGAGAGTCTAAAACTCGCTTTGGAGCGGGGCGCAATAAAGGAAGGCGCGCAGACTCCCGAAGAATATTTTGCGAAAAGCGATATTATTATAATTGCGTTGTATCCCGACCAGATTGTAGAATATTTGAAGTTATACGGTAAATTTATAAAGAAAGGCTGTCTTGTCAGCGACGTGGCGGGAATCAAAAGCCATTTTGTTGAAGATATAAGCAAAGTAACGCCGCAAGGCTGCGAATTTCTTTTCTGCCATCCTATGGCGGGAAGGGAAAAGCGCGGATTCAAATACGCGGACGATAGAGTATTGCAAGGCGCGAATTTCCTTATTGCAAAAACCGATTCGACTACCCAAAGCGCGATAGAGCGTATGACAAATCTAGTCAAAAGCATAGGCTTTGGAGAAGTGCGAATAACGGACGTTGAAACTCACGATAAGGTTATTGCCTATACGTCCCAACTTCCGCACGCTATAGCGGTATCTTTGATAAATAGCGACGATGAAGATAGCGAAACTGCGAGTTTTATCGGCGATTCGTACAGAGATCTTACAAGAATAGCAAATATCAACGAAGATTTGTGGTCAGAGTTGTTTTTAGGAAACAAGGATAATCTGATAGCGACGATAACGTCTTTTGAAGATCAGTTGACGCGTCTTAAAAATTCTCTTATAGAAGACGATAGGGAAACGCTTAAACGTCTTTTTGTTAAGTCTACCCAAAGACGGATCAATTTGGAAAAGAAGAAATAAATATTTGAACATTGTTCAACAAGATAAAATCAACTAAAATGCCGATAGAAACTATCGGTATTTTATTATTTTGACTGCCAACTAACGTCTTTGCGGTATAAAGACGTAATTTGATTCAAATGAATGACGTGAGTTATAAAAGTGGGGATATAGGTCTACAATCACACATACTGAACAATGTTCAATTATTAAACTAAGTCAAAATTTGCGTATATTTTAGCGTTGGATAGGCGAGTAAAATTACTTGAATCGATAAGAAAAAATTACGTTGTTCAGATTGCTCGAAATTTGTTAGAATAGGTTAAAATATTTGACATAGTATATTATGTGTGTTATTATTTATGTGCTTATTATATTAAGAATGGCAAATCAATAAAAGGATAAGTGAGATGGCGGACAGGAAAAAAGTTGCTGACAAAGGAAACGAAAGCGTTTCTGATGCGATGACCGACGGCGAAAAGGTTGCGCGGAATAAAAGCGCGGCATCGACCGGTATTACTGAAACGGACGGCAAAAAGCAGAATTTTGCAAACGCAGATATAAACGAAAGAAAGGGAATGGAAAAGACTGAAGCCGAAGCGGGCGACGAGTCTACGACTGAGGTTACGAACGAAGACGGAACCACTGTACGCATTTCCAAAGTTAGGACAGAAAGCGGAAAAATCATAATCAAAAAGACGATAGTCAGAAAGGTCGCAAAGCCAAAGACCGAAGGGGAAGCGGAAGTTGCCGCGTCCAAGGTCGTTGACGCTCCAAAGCAGACTGAAGTAGAAAATAAAGCGGACGATAAGTCTGAAAGCGAAAAGGCAAAGGAACAAGATTCGAAAAAGAAGGATAGCGACAAGTCGAATAATGACGTCGCTCAAAGCGAGCAGGACAAATCCGAATCAAAGAAAGAGAAAAAGGAAAAGAAGTCCAAAGACAAAAAAGAAAAAGATAAAAAGTCCAAAGAGATTGAATCGGAAGAAGAGACCGATTCCAAAGAAAAGGCTGCGGAAAAGAAAGTCGCCGACGAAAAAGAGAGCGAAGAAAATCCTGCGTTGATTGAAAAGCAACGTAAGAAACTCGAAGCGCAGCAAAAGAAGCAGGAAGAAGCGGACGCGAAAAAAGCGTTGAAAGAAAAACTCAAAAACTTTAAGGAAACGCCTTTTGTCAACTTCGAAGCAAGCGCGGACGACGGACTCAACGACAGTCAAGTAGAAGAAAGAGAACTTCGCGGGATGACCAATAGGGTGGATAATTCCATATCCAAATCCTATCTCAAAATTTTCACTACCAACATATTCACGTTGTTCAACTTGCTCAATATATTCCTAGCGTGTCTGATAATTATCTTCAACGGACAGATCAAAAACATGCTTTTTGCAGGAATAGCGATGATAAATCTTGTCATCGGTATTATACAGGAGATTCGTTCAAAACGCGCTTTGGATAAACTTTCGCTCGTATCGGCCCCGTCTATTGAAGCGGTCAGAAACGGGCAGGTCGTGGAAATTTCCACAGATGAGATAGTTATCGACGATATTATAATACTCAAACAGGGCAGTCAGATCCCCACCGACTGTATAGTAGTCGGCGGCGAGTGCGAAGCCAACGAATCGCTGCTTACCGGCGAACAGGACGATATACATAAAGGGTATGGCGACCAACTAATGTCGGGCAGTTTCGTGCAGTCGGGCAAATGTCGCGCTAGAGTTATCGCGGTAGGCGAAGACACTTACGCGTCTAAGTTGATGAGCGAAGCAAAGAAATTCAAAAAATCTAAGTCCGAACTTATGCGTTCGATAAACTGGATAATAAGGATTGCCACAATAATTATCTTCCCGTTGGGAATTTTGATGTTTATGACGAATATGAAGTACGCTACGAGTATTTCGGGCGCGGTAACAAGCACCGTATCTTCGGTTATCGGTATGATCCCCGAAGGTTTGGTAATGCTTACGTCCGTCGCTCTTGCTTTGGGTATCGTAAGACTTGCAAAAAAGCGTACGCTCGTTCAGGATTTGTATTCTATCGAAGCGCTTGCAAGAGTCGATGTGCTTTGTCTTGACAAAACGGGTACGATTACGGAAGGTTCGATGCAGGTGGAAAGCGTTCACGTCTATTCGTCAAAGTTCGGTTCTCCAGACGATATAATGGCGAATTTGGTAAAGGCTTTGGGA
>JAIEEW010000046.1 GCA_029067255.1 Clostridia bacterium
TGATATGACAATAAATATTCATGTCTATGATAAGAACGCTCTTGCAACGGCAATAAATAATTTGCAAAAAAGCGTGGATGAACTTACCAATCTTGCAGTAGCGACCGGCGGCGAAGGCGTAAACAGCATCGCGGCGGCAAATGAATTAATCAGACAAGGTACAGAAATTCTTAACGTTAGAAAGGTTAACGCTGAACGCGTTCAAGACCTTACTGATGCCATGAACAATTTTGTTTTCGACGTAGTAAGGCCGGCAACTTCATTTACGTCTTGGACGTTTGGAGAGAGAGATAACGGCGGAAAAACGTTTCTCAATACTCTTTGGAGTCAGTATAATGGCGAAAATGCTAAGTATTTCAACGTAAATATCAACCATAAGATTTACGGAGAATTTGGCACTGGCGAGCCTGAGAATATCAATAGACCTTTGGTTAGCGATAAAGATACTTACGATAGTTACGCTTACGTTCAAGACGCGGGCGATTATGTCATTAGATTTACACCGAAAGATCCCAGTACTTTTAATAGTGGAATACTGCATGGAGTAAGGTGGCTCTCAACGTCAGATCAATCGACAGCAGAAATGACTCTAACTATAGACCGAGCGACTATGGACGTGTATCCGGCGGCGGTAGCCGACAGACCTTATACTGGCGCGGCGCAACAGTTTGCTATGACAACTGACGGTAGCGTAGTAAGCCTTAAAGGCGGAATGAAGTCTGAAAACGCAGAATTAGTAGTAAAACTACTAAAATACGATCCGGGCGCAGACAACTCCCCAGATTGGGACAGCGCCGCTGAAAATCAAATAGAGTTTACCGAAGTCGGAGAACATAAGGTTTATTACAGAATTCAGGCTAAAAACCATTTGAGATATCTAGGAGAGTATTACGTGAAAATCGTTCCCGGAAACGTAACTATTACGTTTGGAGCGCAATCTATAGACGAGAACGCTTCCGGCGGAGTTTTGACGTACGGCGACGCCGTTCTATCTTCTGAAGATATAATTGCGCAAGGCGTAACTGGCGTGAAGTTGAACGGCGTTGATTCGGACGTTGTAAATAAAGATACATTGAAGAATATTCTTACGATAGGACTTTATGTGAACAACGCGTTTGTTACGGATAATCTTACGGCTGCCGGAAATCACGGCGTAAGAGTAAAAGACTTTATGAGCGTTACTCAAAGCGCTGTAGAACAAGAAGAAAATTCCGATATCAATTCGTGGAGTCAAAGAATAAACGTTGCGTTGGTTGACGAATCATCTTGTTATAAAATAGCGAAGAAAGAAATAAACATCGTTTGGGGAGAACTTGCAGAACAAGTTTATAACGGACTTGGAAACCATAGACCAACAGCAGACGTTAAAGCGGGCGACGAAGTAGTCGGCGGCGAGAGATTTGCTATTACCACGTATATACTAAAAGGCGAAGAAGTCGGACTTTCCGGCGACAACGCAGGACGTATAACGGTCGACGGCATAGAATACGAAGTTCCGCTCACGACCGGCGGCAACGCTATTTGGGCAGGCGAATATAAAGTTGGCGTACGAAATAGAGAAGATTCCAACTATACTGTAATCGAATCTTCCCGTACTACCGATTTTAAGATCAAACAGCGCGAGTTGAGCGTTGACGTGCTTGATAGAGATAGCGATTACGCTCATGCTATCAATGAAGAACGCAGCGTAAATGCGGAAAACGTTCGCGATATCTATCAGAACGTAATGTTCAACAACAATCAAGGTATCAATAAGGTATACGAGTTGCTCAACGGCACTTCTTTGGCTAGCGCTGACACGGCGGATATAGTGTTTGAGTTGGATATAGTAAACGTTGATACTACTGATCCCGATCATTCAAAGTCCGATTCGTTCTATTGCGCGGGTGTCTATAAAGACGCTTTGGTCGCAAGATTGCGTACGGCAGGAGAGTTTGATACTAAGGGCAACCCTGTGGATATGAACCGTATTCGCAGTTACTCTCTTACTTATGAAGCAGGCACGTTTACTGTTTATCCGGCCGAAATCGAGTCTTCCAGAGGTTATATGAGAAAGACTTTTGACGGCACGGAGCAAGAGTTTGCTTTGACGCCTACCCGTATTGGATTGACGGGATGGGAAGAGATTCATAAGAATGAAGCCGGCGTTGTAAAATTTACTTACAGCCGCAGCATAAACGGACCGTTCTCTGAAGATCCGATTAAAATTCGTAATTATAACGGCAACGGAGAGATAATCTACTATCAAGTAGAAGCGCCAAACCACAAAAAGACTGAAGTCAAGTCATTTGTCGCTTACATTGACAGACTTGCTTTGGATATAACTATAGGACAGCAAGATACCGTATTCTATTACGGCGACAATATTCCCGATTCTGACGGCATTGTCAGCGCGTTGAATATTACTTACGTGCCGAGAAAGAGCGATTTTGATGAAGATAAAACTCCTTCGGATTTCGTGATAGACGGCAAATTGCAGTTCTTAATCACAAGCGCGGGACAGAAAGTAACTGACAGAAAGATAGGCGCAGGTCTCTATACTGTCAGCCTTGAGCCTGTTGATACGACTGTCAATTCGCTTGACAACTACAACATTACGTATACAGGAAGAAACGGCAGCGGAAAGGATAACGAAAACGCTTTTGAAATTTCGCAAAGACCGCTTATCGTAGACTGGAGACAGTCCGGTAGCAACTGGCTTGCAGACGGCATGCATTTCGTCTACAACGCTACTACGCCGGGAATCCAGCCTACCGTAAGAATGTACAGAAACGCCGATCTTTCGATTTATAATGAAAATTCTACCGGAGCGAATACTTCCGACGATAATACGGAAGGAACCGTAGAAAACTACGTCGACGGCGATAATATTGTGCTCAGACCGCAGACACTCGGCGGATCGACTTACAACGCAGACGGTTATCCGACTGAAAAAACCGAGTTGAGCAATCCGACATATGCTAAGAATTACGTTTTAGTAAACCCGACTTCGAGATATTATATTGATCAAAGAACGGTTAAAATCAACGTGTTTGACCAGAGCGCAACTTACGGAACCGCTAAGTCTGTTGCAATGGGCGCGCTTATAAGTTCCAAAGAAGCGGGCGCAAACTGGGAGTATAACGCTGGCAACGATTACGAATTTATCCGCGAACATTATAACAACTGGGCGCTTACTTCTGAAGCGATCGAAGGCGGAGCGACAGATTATCACGACGTAAAAGCGGACGGCTATCCTATCGTTCTTTCTCAAAGAGAGGGCAACGACGGAGCAGTTGCAAGCAACTACAATATTATTGTATACAGAAAACATAAAGACGGTACGGTTGAAAGCGAACCTTCCGAGCATAGCAACGCCGCTATCTTTATGATAGAAAAGGCTACGCTCAATCTTGCTCGCAGAGAGTTCAACTTCGACGCAAGTCCTAAAAACCCAGACGATCCTGATGACACTACTGCGAAAGAGAATTGTTATCTCGACGTCGCAGAAATTAGAAAAATCGTCAAAGTAGTAGGCGCGACCACGCAAGGTCAGGTATCGATAATGATGTCCGAGCCTATTCAATACGGCGAAAGCGGTCAGGTTACCGGTTCTGCGGCTGATTATCAACTGACGAATGACAGAGTGATAGATATCAAAACTGCCGGTAAATATTATGTTTGGATCAAGATGACAAATTCCAACTACGAAGAGTTTGAAGGCACTTTGGACGTAAGTTATCTTACCAACTGGATAAGTATCCTTCTCGACGGACAGATAACGGCCAACTACGGCGACACTGTAATGACGTCCGACGAACTGTTTGAAAATCTCAAAGTCAAAAAGATTACAGGCGTTATGAACGACGCGGGTAACGGGGAACTTACCGATGTAGCGGACGCATGGAAAGCAATTCAGGATAGACAATACTTTACGCTCTTCGTAGGCAAAGGAGATAAAACGCCTTTGAAGACCAACGAAAGAGTGGACGTATTCTCCGTATACATGAATATCAATAAAGACAACGTAGGCAGCGGCGAAGACGAACTTCACTTCCGTTTTATAGGAAATGAAATCGGAAAGGGCGTAACTTCCAACGTCAACGCTTATAAGGTTATTGAAAGACCGGTATATCTTGTTTGGGATACCAACGTCAATGAATTGTACGGCGAACATGGCAACAAAACTTCGACGGGTTACACCGTAATGAACGTTCTCGAAAACGACAACGTCAGAGTAGAAATTAAATACGAAGAAGACAAAACGAGCGCTACGCCGGGCGAGATAAACGGCAACCTGTACTACGTCGGCGATTATATCGCTACGCTCGTAGGGGTATCGCAAAACGCCAATTACAGAGTAGCGGTTATCGGCGACAGAATCCCGCAGAAAGACGGTCCCGTTGTAACGATCAACAACAGCCATCTAGTCAAGAGATTCAGCGTCAACGCAAGAAAGATCACCGTAACCATTGAAGATCAACAACTTGTTTACGGTTCGCTTGACGCGAGAGCAACTGCGGTAGGTTCGAGCAGCAACAATATTTACAACTTTGTCAACGCTAGTTCCGTATATACGATAGGCGGAAACGGTTTGTATGACGAAGATATTGCTTCCGAGATATTCGAACTCAACGCTATCTACAGTTTGGAGCAAGGATGTAATTATCTGGCGGTAGATACGTACCGTATCAGGGGAAGCAAGAAAAATACCAAAATAGCGAATCAGTATGTAGTCGAATTTTTGAGAAAAGGCGGCGCATCAAACGAACAGGACGCTCAGTTGGAAATCACTCCCGCCGACTTTACTATCGATTCGATGACTTTCAATACTATCTATTTCGACGGCAAATGGCATTCGCCGCTCGGAACGGGCGACAATATCGCAGCGCTAAGTTATACCTTTGCGGGCGACGCGGAGTACGCAAATGAAAACAGACGCGTTTACTTCAACGCAGACGTAAATGCGACTGCTACAAGCAACGGTTGGAAGTTGGTAAAGGATAAAGACAACTTCTATGAAGACGCGCTTAAATTTAGAAACGCGGGAATCAATAGATTTGCGGTAATGGTAGAGACTCTCAACCATAATCCGAGAGTAAGAAACGATATCACGTTCGAGATCCTATCCGTCAATGTCAATATAGACATGACTGACACAGCAAAGAAAATATATGGCGAAGTTATAGAGTTCAACGGCGAGAAAGGAACGGAAAAGGCTATTTCTGACTTCATCAAAGCCAACACCGGTCTCACTTATGAAGTTACTACGGGAAGAGATCCGTGGTCAGTTGAAAATCTCGACGACTCGTTTATATTCTACGTAGTAGCGGGCGGAGAAAACGGCGTAGACAGCGGCGAAGGTATCGAAGCGGGTAATTTTGCAAACAACGTAGGCTACTACCGCGTATACCACAAGTTCGCAGACGGCGAAGAAGGCAACTATAACGTAACTTATACGCAGAATAACGGCGTGGGTTGCAACGCGAAAGCGTTTAGAATTGACCCGAAAGAAGTAAATGTAACGTGGCATCTCAAAGTGGGCGAAACGTTGACAGACGCTCCGACAGCGTTCACCTATTCCGGCAAATCGCCGCTTGAAATGGGATTGACCGCTAAGTTTGTCGGCATCAAATACAACGAAGCCACCAAAGAGTTGGTAGAATACGACGAAATACTTGTTATCGATGGCGCTCAGTCGCCTGACGCGAGAAAAACTCCGTACACCGTAAGCGCAAACTTCGGTATTATGAAGACTGTCGCAACCAACTATTATCTCAAACCTAGCACGACTTCCTTCCAGTACGTTATCAATCCAAGAGATATCGTCGTTATCATTAAAGATCAAAGCGTTACTTACGGATCCGAAATCGTATTCGACGACGGAACGGACGCTTGGGAAGTAGACGACAACGAATGGGATAGCATACCAAACGCTAATATGAAGTTGGAACTTAAACTTCCGACCGTTGAAGCGGGCAAGTTTGTACCCAGCAAGGTTTACGAGATTCAAGCGGAATGCGGAAATACCAACTTCAACGTTTCGTACAAAGCGCAAGACGGAACGAACGGTTGGGGTAAATACACCGTTGAGAAAGCGGAAATAAAGAACGTGCCTACTCATATGGATGATCTCAAATACAACGGCGCAGATCAAAACGTAGATATCTACAAGCATATTTCCGAGCATCTCGATACTGCTTTGGATATCAAGGGCGATATGACTTGGGAGCAGGCTAAGGTAACTTATAAGAATGAAAGCGGACAGTACGTCAGCGCAATGCCGACGGTCAAGAACGCGGGAGAAACGATTGTAGAATTCAAGATCACTCTTGCAAACCATATAGATTATGAAGGCAAGATGAGCGTTAACGTTAGCCAGGCGTCTATCGTATTCAACGCTGACGTGGTAGAAGTCCAATACGGCTATGACGCTTTGGAATCCGCTGAACTCTTCAAGAAAATGAATATAAGAATAAACAGAGAAGAGAGCGATCCTATCGCGGTAGATCTTGACAAACTCGTATCTTTCCGTATTTCGGAGAACGCTAAGAACGTAGGTCAGTATTATCTGCAAACAGATATTATCGGCAACTCCGGAGATAACTTTAACGTAACCCTTTCGAAAGACGCGGGTCAAACTCAAACTCCGTATCATATCGTACCGAGAGTTATCACGGTAGACTGGGGCAATACGACCAGAGTATATAAAGGCGCAGAATGGTATTTCACTGCAAACGGCGACGGCTTCGGCAACGTAGTAAAAGGCGAGACGATATCCAATCCGACTTACAGTTTGATTATCGATGGCAACGAATACCCATCTAGAGCGTCCGAAGTAGGCAAGTATCAAGTAAAGATAGTCGTAAATAATGACAACAGAAACTACGTAGTTGACGAAGCGTGCAGATATCAAACGTTTACAATAGTTCCTAAAGAAGTGGAAATTGAGTGGAACGTTGAAAACTTCAAATACGACGGCAACGGACATATGCTTGAAGCAAGAATTGTCGGCGGAGTATTGAGCGGAGATTCTTGTAGCATAATCACCTACAGCCCGAAGGTTGTAAGCGCAGGTACTCACGTTGCAAGCATTGTAAAACTTGACAACGCAAACTATACCGTTCCGGCAAGCGCTACGGCAGAATTCACGATCGAACAGAAAGAAGTACACGTTGTTTGGGTTGTAGAAAACTTTGTATACGACGGAACCACTCAGTGTATTAAAGCGTACGTAAATACAAGCGACCTTGTCGGCGACGACACTTGCGAAGTAGTAGTAAGCGGCGGCGGTATCGACGCAGGCACGCACAGAGCAATCGTATCAGAACTCAAAAACCCGAACTACAAGTTGCCCGAAGGCGGCGCAGGTCAAGAGTTCTCCATCGCTCCGCGCGTAATCAAATCCATAGTATGGACCAACACTTCGCTTACCTACAACGAAATCAACGGAGTTCCGCAATCGCAAGTTCCGACAGCGTCTGTCGGCGACGGTATGGTTGACGGAGATACGGTAGAATTTGAAATCACTGTTGCGCAAGGCAATGCTATCAACGCGGGAAGTTACAGAGCGACGGTAGTTGGCGTAAACAACAAAAACTACGTTCTCGACGTATTGGTAAGCAACGATACGACAAACTTCGAAATCAAGAAAGCGGAGAACTCGCTCGGCAACGACATTAAGTTGCCGGTCAAGGACGGCGGTTTGCCGGCGCTTGCAGATTTCGAATCCGTACTCGCTAAATACGGTAGCCCTGTAGTCAAGTACTATACAAATGCAGAACTTACCGACGAGTATACCGGAAATCTCAATGACGCTCCTAAGGGCAAGTACTACGTAGTCGTTATGGTTGAAGGAACTGAAAACTACGACACTGTTAGCAGAACGTTTGAAGTAGACGTTGACGGCAAATCCAACAAGACCGGACTTATCGTAGGCATAGTTGTTCCGATCGCAGTACTCGCTATTGCCGGAGCAGTTGTGGCAATCATACTTGTCAAGAAAAAGAAAGGCAACAAAGCGGCGCAAGCGTAATAGTTTGAATTCCAAACGTTTCGCATAAAGCAAAAAACGGACTTCCGATCACGGGAGTCCGTATTTTTTTATAAATGCGAATAAACTTGTATAAAAGTATATTTATTCGCATATAAAAAAATTTCGAAAATTTTTATTTACCTATTGACAAGGTAGGTTAATAGGTGTATTATAATATCAACATACAAAAACGGTGGGTAAATAACCCGTTTAGAAAGAGGTAAAATATGACGAAGAAAAATTATAAATTCGAAACGTTGCAATTACACGTCGGACAGGAAACGCCCGACAGCGCTACAGACGCTCGGGCGGTGCCTATATACGCTACGACGTCTTACGTATTCGCCGATTCAAAACAAGCGTCGGATAGATTTGCTTTGCAAGAAGGCGGAAATATCTATACCAGACTTATGAATCCTACGTCGGACGTATTTGAAAAGAGAATAGCCGCGCTCGAAGGCGGCGTTGCCGCGCTTGCTACGGCGTCGGGCGCTGCCGCTATCACTTACGCAGTTCAGAATATTGCGGTAGCGGGCGATCATATAGTTTCTGCAAAAAATCTTTACGGCGGCACTTATAATTTGTTCGCCAATACTTTGAAAGAGCAAGGTTTGGACGTAACGTTTGTTCCGCACGACGATTATGATAAAGTTGAGAAGGCGATAAAGAGCAATACCAAACTTTTGTATGCCGAATCGCTCGGCAATCCCAACAGCGACGTTGCGGATATAGAGAAGTTGTCTGAAATCGCGCACAAGCACGGTATTCCGTTGATAGTGGACAGCACTTTTGCCACGCCATTTCTTTTCAGACCTATTGAACACGGCGCCGACATAGTTGTTCATTCCGCGACTAAATTTATAGGTGGACACGGCAGCGTTATGGGTGGAGTGATAATCGACTCGGGAAAGTTTG
>JAIEEW010000047.1 GCA_029067255.1 Clostridia bacterium
AATTAATAAGACGGCATACCCGATGTATAGATGTCTCGTGGGCTCGGATATGTGTATAAGAGACATTATATGTAGTTCCGTCAAAATCCACGATATCTCTTTTCTTCTTTTTGAGAAGTCCGTTGACGATTTTTGAGATATTGCCCAAAGACAGCCTGTTCGCTAGAAGTTGCTGAACGTAGGATTCGTAATTGACTCCGAAATTCGTAGTAAGGTCGAAATCTATATCGCTATCTATTGCCGCGACATTGTTCTCTACGAAGATACAGTTTGTCTTCGTATCAAGAAACTGAGTGATTTTGATTTCCGCTCCGTTTTCGCTAAACGTCGTTATTTGTTTTTTACCTAGCATCTCTACGCGCTTATCGCTCGCATAACCTATCGGCTTTCCGTTTATCGTGTACAGCGGATAAAACGCCGTGAATACCGAAAACTTGTTCATGACCGCATACTTAGATATGCCGCCCCTGCCGTCAAACTGCGCGCTTATAAGATTGTTTGCTACGTCAAAACATACTTTTTTATGAAATTTTTCAGCGACGGCGATTTCGCCGTTCGCGCCGTAACTGTAAGCCATAATTTTCCCCTTATGTTTAGTTATTTTACGCTGTTTGTCTTTTCTTCTTCTATTTTCTTTTGAAGTTCTTCATAATAGAGATCTTCAAAGTTTTCTTCCTGCGGACTTACCGTTCTGCCAAGCCATGCGGAAAGGTGTATCGCGTTGGAGAATGTCAAGCCGTTTAATCCTTCTTCGTAATTACCGATAAGTTTATCTTCTTTGCCTATCAGTACGTTGGAGAAATTGCGGATGACGTTGATGTGCTGTCCTTTATCAACGAGTAGACCTTTTATCATTTCATGCGGAAGGAATTTTACCGTAAGAGTCTTACTCTTAGGCTTGCCCATAAATACCGTGTTGGTTTTGGAAAACTCGGGTTCCAAAGTTTCGAGTTTTGTAAATTCCAACTTCATTGTAAAGTCCGCGTTGCCGGATATAACTATTTTTCCGCCGTCGCCGGAAATCTCCAGTCTGTTCGTACCTGGCGCTTCGTGCGTAGAAGTAATAAATACGCCCGTCGCTCCGTTTTAGAAAGTACAAGTCGCGGTAACGTCGTTTTCTACGTTGATCTGTCTGCCTACCGTTCTCGCAATAGCGTTTACGCTCGTGATCTTACTTCCGGCAAGCCACGTGAAAAGATCGAGTTGGTGCGGGTCTTGATTTATAAGCACGCCGCCGCCTTCGCCTGCCCACGTACCTCTCCAACCGCCTTGCGAATAATATGCCTGCGGTCTGTACCAGTTGGTGATTATCCAAACTATTCTCTTGAGATTTCCCAGTTGTCCCGATTCGATGATTTCCTTTGCCTTTTTATATATTTTGCTAGTACGCTGATTGTACAAAAGTCCGAATTTAAGATTAGGTCTTTGGCTTTTCGCGTACTCTGCGACTTCTCTTACCGCTTTGGTATAAACTCCCGCCGGCTTATCGCTCAACGCGTGAATATTCATTTCCAAAGCCTTTTGCGCAATTACAGGATGAGCGTAGTGCGGAGTATCTATAAGCACCGCGTCAATAAGTCCGCTTGCAAACATCTCTTCATAATTTTCAAATACTTTTACTTTATCGCCGAATTTGCTTTTCGCCCATTCTCTTCTGTCTTCGGCAATATCGCAAACCGCGCTCAACACGCCGTTCTTGTCCATACCCGCGAAAAGTTGTCCCGCGTATCTGCTTCCCTGTTTTCCTATACCTACTATACCGTATCTGATTTTATCTGCCATGATCAATTCTCCTTTTCCGCTTCTTCTATCATTTCTTTAAGTCCGTAATACTGCCAGTCCATCATCTGTCTTCTACTAACGGGTTGAGTATGCGAAAGTCCTTTCGCGTCGTCTATCTCGTGAAAGACCTTTCTCCATTTATTCATATGTTCGAAAGGTATTCCGAAAAGCAGCCATCCGATATAGTGAAAACTCTTCTTGTGGTCGGCGTATTTTCCGGTATGCGGTTCCAAAGTCATAAATCCGTCGTAACCGCGTTTTACCAAATCTTTTATCATATTTTTGTAATCGCCCAATCCCATTCCGACAGGCACTTCGACCTTGTGCTTCGAACAGTCTTTTATATGGTAATATTCTGTGATATCTTTAAGCGCGTTATACGCGGACGGAACGTCTACGCCGCACTGGATATAGTTGGACGCGTCGAAGCAAAGTTTGAACTGCGGATCGTTAATCTCATTGTAAAGTCTAATGACTCTATCAGGAACGTCCGCCCATATTCTCTTTTCGTTTTCATGCAAAAGTATAACGTCGCTTCCCTTTACGATTTCAAGAAAACCTTTGATTCTCTTAACTACCTGAACAAAATCTTTCTCGTAATCTCCGCTCAAACCCCTGAACGAAAACATACGTATATACTTACAATCCATAAGTTTGCATATCTTGACGAGTTCGGCGAGTTTTTTGCACTGCGCCGCGTACTTCTCATCGTCGTACAATCCTATCTTTCCTATCGGAGAACCTATCGAAGAAAACTTAACTCCGTATTCGTCAAGCATAGGTTTGACGTCTTTTTGGAATTCTTCCAAAGTATAATCGGCAATGTTTTTACCGTTTATTTTTCTCGGGCAGAGATAACTCTCCCCATAGGCTTTTATCGTTTCGAGTTGAGTTTTCAAATCTCCGCTTATCTCGTCGTAAAATCCCGATATTTTAATGTTTGACATAATTCCCTCCGGTTGTGATTTTTATATCCGCCGCGAAAATGCGGCTTGCCCTTTAATTATTGTCTTTTCGCTTTGCGTCAAGTTCATCGTTTATTTTTTCTTTGAGCAATCTTTCGTACTCATCTTCGTCGATAGGAAGATTGACAGGTCTGTTCAGCCATGACGACATATTCATCGCGTTGATCAGCGTCAAGCCGTTTATTCCTTCTTCCATACGGGCAATTAGAATATTCTTATCCCCGCGCTCTATAGCCTTGACGAAATTTTTAATTATTCTCGACTGCTGTCCGTATATGCCGTCGTATATCATTCTCGACAGGCCGTAAGAAAGAGTATATTTTTTGCTCTTCTTATCTTTTTTATTTCCGTAATCTCTCGTCGATCTCGCATTGATTTCGCTTTCGCTATATTCGTTGAGCCAATAACTCATTTTATATTTCTCAATCGCTATCTTGCCCTTATCTCCCGCTATTTCCAAACGGTTCGTACCGGGAATCTCATGGGTCGACGCGGTAAATACGCACTCGTGATCTTTATACGACAGCATTGCCGTAACGTCGTTTTCGGTAGTGATATCCCTTCCGACAGTCTTGCATATCGCGTATACTTTTTCCGGCATACCTATCAACCATTGCAATACGTCCAACTGATGAACGCATTGATTTATCAGCGTGCCGCCGCCTTCGCCCGACCAACAGGCGCGCCAACCGCCCATATCGTAATAAAACTGAGTGCGATACCAGTCGGTTACGGTAAAATTGACTCTTTGTATTTTGCCTATCTTACCGCTGTCGATAAGTTGTTTGGCTTTTCTATACATTCTGTTCGTTCGCTGATTGAACATCATCGCGCCGATAACGGAATCCTTACTATTCAAAGCATCGACAACCTTTCTCGCTTCTTTGACGGTAATGCTTATCGGTTTTTCCAACAACGTATGAATTTCTCTTTTCACGCATTCGCAAGCGATAGCGATATGCGAAATGTGCGGAGTCGCGATTATAACGCCGTCAGGTTTTTCTTTATCAAGCATTTCAACGAAATCGGTGTATCCTACAACTTTGTACTTGCCGCAAAAACCGTCAAGCGTTTCTTTATCGGTATCGCAAACGGCGACCAACTTTGCGCCTTTAACTACGCCCCCTAAAAGGTTGCGCGCATGTCTTGATCCCATTCTTCCGATTCCGATAACAGCAAGTCTTATCATACTTTCCCCTTGATTTCTACTCTTGACTTTCGACTATCTCCCTTAATTTCAAAGGCTTGTTGGTCGTAATGTTGCCGTCGATTTTCTTAGCGTATTTTGCCATGAAATTCTCGTCGTCAACGGTAAATACGCTCAACTTCAAATCGTATTTTTTACATTCCGCCAAAAAGTCGTCGTCTATCTTAGTATAGTTTAGATTGAGTCCGGCGAAATGCGGATTGAAAAAACTTGTAAGTTTCTCTTTCAATCGCTTTACGTTTTCCTTGACGTACTTAATGCCCATGGAATTGAACCACGCCTGACCGCAATCAATGTATTTACTGTCTTTTAGTCTAACACATCCGGTAAAAATCAGCAAGTCTTCCATGCCTACTTCCTTAGCAAGCGCAATTACCTTTCTAATTATTCCCTTTTGTTTGAGATCGCAGTTTATTTTCAATCCCTTTTCTTTGGCGATCTCGAAAGCGTAACGCAAAGTCAGTTTTTTCTTATATGATATGTAAGACGGAAAATGCGACAAATAAAGCAATTTTCCCCTTTTCCATATATCAACTTCGAAAGCGTCGGCTTTATAATTATCGATATTGTCGAAAAAAGCCTGCGTGTTTCTCCCCGTTCCCATAGCACCGCCGTGCGCCGTAATCATAGTTTTACTCCTTCACATATATCGGACTTGCGATAAAGACGTCGGAATCTTTTCCTTCCACGCTTCCTTTGCCTTCCAACCGCAAATAACCTTTATTTTTCACTTCTATTTTTTCGGTAATTTCTTTGCCTTCCGAGCAAGTGAACGCAACTTCGCTGCCGTCTGCAAAATATACCGTAATTTGTTTCAACTCGCTTTTGTACGGATAATCCTTCGCCTTTTCGCATTTTACTTTCAACGTATACGTTCCAATCGTTACCGTATCGCCAATACCGTACGTTCTTATCCCGTCTGACAGCGTCATTTGGATTTCGTAGCCCATCGTGATATAACTTTTTCCCGATTCCACGGCGTCCATTACGCTTTGCTCGGATAGCGCTCCGTCTATCCCCAAATACGTGTACGCATAACACGGCGCTCCTTCGTCGGGCGAATGCCAATCGTAACCGTATAAAGCGCAAAGTCTGTATCCTTTGTCTAGCAAACTTATCCATTCGCGCTTTGCCGCGACATTCGCGGGAGATACGCTCGGATCGTAATGCGACCACACTTCATACGAAGTAAGATAATCCCAGTTTGTTATCGGCAGTCTATTGTGGCAACCCATGCACAGCGGAGAACCTATTCTCTTAGGATGCGCAAGCGTAACAATGTCGCCGGACTGTCTTGCCCTTACTATGCAAGCGTTTATATTCTTCGGCGAAATATCTTGCCACTTGACGTCGCTGTTTCCGCCTATCACTGTCAAATGTCCCCAAAACGTAGTCCACTCTATTCCGCCCGCGACTACAAGTCCGTACTTTTCACCGTATTTCTTTGTTTCTTCCACGTTGCTTACCGTATTGTGATCGGTAAGACAAATCGCCTTGTATCCCCGTTTTATAGCGTTTTGAACTAATTCTTCGGGTTGCATATCTCCGTCGGAAGCAACGGTATGACAGTGCATTTCCACTCTCTGCCAACTAAGTTTATTATCTTCGCTGCCATTGCGATCTATCCGCGCTTCGCCGTAATACGGATTTTGCGGTATTTGGGGATACTCGTCGTAACCTTTTACTTCTATCAAGACGTCGATATGATCGGTTACCATTCCGTTTACGCTTGCAATCAAAGTCCACTTTCCGCCCAAAGGTTTGGCTTTTATGAATCCGTTTGACGAATAGACTTCGCTGATGATATGCGTTTGGTCGGGTTTATGTCTGTGTTCCGTTCCCAGATTTTTTTCGCCGTCGTCAAGCGACCATGCGATATGGTTGGCAAGCGGAATACATCTTCGTTTCTGCTCGTAAGTAAGCGGCGCGGCTATATCCTGCTTACTCAATCCTTCGTCGATAAGACGTATGCATTTTTCTTCGTCGTATTCGTACTTTGGCGAGTACGCAGTCCTAACGCTCAAAGTTTTCAATCCGTCGGGAACTTCAAAAGACACTTTTACGTGCGTCTTATTGTCCTTTGGCAACAACCTTATCGTCGAAGAAAAAATATCCATTATTATTCCTTTATATCGGGGATTTCGCTCATCATAACTCTACGTCCGTCTTCATGACGGGAAATCTCCGCCGCGGTAACTATTCTGTGGCTTTCTATAGTATCCTTAATCCAGGTATACTGCATTTTCGGATCGGAATTGTTAGTAAGCATACCGACAGTGGCTTTTACTATTCCTTCGT
>JAIEEW010000048.1 GCA_029067255.1 Clostridia bacterium
ATCTTAAAGATATATTTTCCCAACTGAAATCCTGAGTCATAGCGTTGTTGACTATCTTAGACCAGTCTTCTTTATAATCGCGATACATTCCGACAGCGCGCTCTACCGCGTTTAGCAGATCGTAAGCGTTGTAGGAATAGAAAGTGAATCCCGTACCCTGCCCCGTCGTGTAATCGTAAGGAATGACGGTGTCTTTGAGTCCCCCCGTTTCCCTTACTATCGGAAGCGTACCGTATCTCATCGCAATCATCTGAGAAAGTCCGCAAGGTTCGAATTTTGACGGCATCAAGAACATATCGCTCGCGCAGTATATCTTGCTTGCGAGTTCCGAAGAAAACGTGATGAGCGAACGGAGATTGTTGGGATACCTGCTTTGAATATTTCTAAGCATTTCTTCGTATTTATAATCGCCCGTGCCGAGAATGACAAGTTGAACGCCCATATCGAGTATTCTCGTAATTATTGGAGCGATAAGATCCAGCCCTTTTTGGTGCGTGAGTCTGCCGACCATACCTATCATGGGAATATTAGCGTCGACGGGCAATCCCAACGCGTCTTGAAATTTGAGTTTATTCTCTACCTTCTTTCCAAAAGTCGAAAGATCGTAATTTACGTAAGCGTATTTATCGGTTTTCGGATCGTTGGCTTTTACGTCGATTCCGTTGATGATACCCGAAAGTTTGTACTGTCTGTTGACTAGTATATTGTTCATGCCGTAGCCAAAATACGCGTTGAGTATCTCTCTCGCGTAAGTCTGCGAAACCGTCGTAACTTTATTTGCTCTCTCGATACCGCCTTTCATATAGTTGACGTCGCCCGAATAGTCGACAAACTCTCTTGCCCAATCGGGGAGCCCGAGTACGTCGCCTGCCATAAAGCCGCTGTATCTTCCCTGAAATTCTATGTTGTGAATCGTATAAACCGTCTTGATATTTTTATAACGCTCGTCTTCTCTGAAAAATACGTCCAAAAATACGGGCACAAGCGCGGTTTGCCAGTCGTTGGAGTGGATTATATCGGGAATAAATCCGTCCATAAGTTTTATACTCTCCAAAATCGCTTTGGCAAAAAATGCAAATCTCTCCCCGTCGTCAAAATATCCGTATAGTCCGCTTCTTTTGAAGTAAAATTCATTGTCTATGAAATAGTACGTTACTCCTTCGTATACGGATTTGAATAGTCCGCAATACTGGTATCTCCACGAAAGATTGATATAGATATTGCCCACGAATTCCATTCCCGCGCGAAGTTCCTGCTTAATGTCCATATAGAGCGGAAGTATGACGCGGCAATCTATTCCTTTGTCCGCCAACGCTTTTGGCAGCGCGCCCGCTACGTCGGCAAGTCCGCCCGTCTTTATATACGGTACGGCTTCGGATGTCGCGAAAAGTATCTTCTTGTCAAAATCGATCTTTTCAATAGATTTGTTGGATGTTTTTTTTGCTGCGGTTGCCTTTTTCGGCTTGCTTTCAGTCGGCATAATTCTGTTCTCCTTTCTTGCTTTTACGACAATGTTATTGCCTTATGCTGAACAATTAAACGGTTTTGTTTTTTACCACTACTACCGGATAACTCTCCGATCCGCTCAAAGATTTGTCTTCAGTTACGGTAACGTCTTTATCTGTGATCGCGTAATTGAGTTTGGAACCTTTCATGATCCTGCCGCCTTCCATTACGATACTGTTGCGTATTACTGCGCCTTCTTCTACCGTAACTCCACGGAAAAGTATAGAGTTTTCGACCTTTCCGTTGATCCTGCAACCGTCCGCGATAAGAGAATTCACAACTTTCGCGCCTTCGCAGTATCTAGTCGGAACGCTGTCCTTAACTTTTGTAAATACCTTGCCTACGCTGTAAAACAAACTGTCTCGTATCTCAGTGTCAAGTGTAGCCATGCTTTCATGATAATAGGATTTTACGTCGTCTACAAGCGCGGCGTGTCCTTTAACTTTATATGCGTAAATTTTCAAGTTGTCGACGTTTGCTTGCAAAATATCCTTTTCAAGATCTATCTTGCCCCTTTCATAGGTATCGGTAACAAGACGAATAAGTTGTTCTCTCTTAAACAGATAACAGAACAATCCTATCTCCGCCTTTTCGTCGCTCGCCGACTTTGTGATACGCATGCCCCTTACTCTTCCCGAAGAATCCTTTTCGACAAGCACTCTTTTGGAAGTAGTGGGCGTAGACGCGTAAGTAAGCATCGTTATGTCCGCGCCGCTAGCGACGTGCGCTTCGTAAACGTCGTCGAAATCTATGCTGGCGATAATGTTGCTGTTTGTTACTATAACGTATTCGTCATCGCAAGTTTCGATATAATCGAGTATTCCATACAACGCTTCTATTTTACCCTTGAATATATTGGTCGAAGTGTTGGACGCGTACGGCGGGAACACCGCTATACCGCTGTTTTTTCTGTTAAGATCCCAGTCTCTGCCCATTCGGATATGATCCATAAGAGACGAATAGTTGCTTCTCGTGATAATGCCTATCGTCGTTATGGAACTGTTGACGAGATTTGAAAGAGCGAAATCTATACATCTGTATCTTCCGCAGAATGGCAACGACGCCGTCGTGCGGTGCAAAGTCAGTTCGTTGAGTTTTGTTTCGTTGTCGCTTGCAAATATTATGCTTCTGGTATTGTTCATATCTCTTCTCTCCTTAATCTACCATAGCCTTTACAGGCACTACGGTATCGGGCGCGACTTTGGCGTTCGGTCCCACTACTGTGATTTGCCACTGTCCGTTTACTGGCTCGCTCTGCTTATCGCCGACAATAGCGTTTTCTCCGACAACCGCGTTGTTGCCTACTATCGCATATTTAACTACCGCGCCTTTGCAAATCTTCGCCCCCGGCATAATATTGCAGTCTTCTACTACCGCGCCTTCGCAAATTTCCACGCCCGTGGAAAGTACGCTGTTGATTACGGTTCCGTTTATCTTGCAACCTTCCGTAATAAGCGAATTTTTAACTATCGCGTCTTTGCCTACGTGATGCGGCGGCTCGGCGGTATTTCTCGCATATATCTTCCAGTTGCTGTCGTCGAGATTGATTCCGCTATTTTCGTTTAGTACGTCCATATTCGCTTCCCAAAGCGAAGAGATCGTTCCCACGTCTTTCCAGTATCCTGAGAAATTGTAAGCGAAAAGTCTTTGACCGTCTTTTAGCATATTCGGAATAATATTTTTACCGAAGTCGTTGCTTGACGTCTTGTCGTTTTCGTCGTCGATCAGATACTTTCTCAACTTTGACCAGTTGAATATATAGATACCCATAGAAGCGTTGGTACTCTTAGGCTTTTTGGGTTTTTCTTCGAATTCATATACGGAGTTGTCGGGATTAGTGTTCATGATTCCAAATCTCGACGCTTCGTCGATAGATACGTTGATAACGGCTATCGTACAGTCCGCTTTCTTTTCTTTATGGTAATCAAGCATTTGATCGTAATCCATTTTGTAGATATGATCTCCAGAAAGCACCAAAACGTACTCCGGCGAAAACTTGTCCACAAATTCGATATTCTGATAAATAGCGTTTGCCGTACCTTTATACCAGTCCGACGTTTCGCCTTTCATATACGGCGGAAGAACGAATACTCCCCCGTTGAGTCTGTCCAAATCCCACGGCTGTCCATTGCCTATGTACTGATTGAGATCGAACGGCTTATACTGCGTCAGCACGCCTATAGTATCGATATTGGAATTGATACAGTTGGACAGCGGAAAATCTATGATCCTGTATTTTCCGCCAAACGATACCGCGGGTTTCGCCAAATCCCTCGTCAGCGAATACAGTCTTGTACCCTGACCGCCCGCAAGTAACATTGCTACGCACTCTTTTTTGTTTGAATACATTTTCCCTCCTAAAATATAATGAAATTCCGTCTTTCCATTATATTTGCTCATATTGCTTATTATGTCGTCCGACGTTATTTGGCGTCGTCCGAATTTTGCTGTTTTTTCATCTTTCTTGCCGGCGAAATATACATTACGCTATTGCCGGGTATAGTCATTTCGATATAATACGGATAGCCGTGCATTTCGCCTTTCTGCGCGGTAAAACTCATCTTATCGCTTTCTCCGCCGTACTTTTTATCGTCGCTGTTGAGCGCAACTTTATACACTCTTTTTTCAGGTACGCCCATTCTGTATTTTTCGCGTTTTACGGGCGAAAAATTGACTACTGCAACGGTATAATTTCCTTCGCCGTCGCTACGCATAAAAGATACTATATTCTGAGTATTGTCGTCTACGCATATCCACTTGAATCCGTCGTACGTCGTATCAAGATAATACATCTCTCTGTTCGCTAAATAATATGCGTTGAGATCCTTTACGAACTTATGTAAATTGTTGTGAGAATCGTAATCAAGCAAAAACCAGTCGAGTTGTTTTTTGTAATCCCATTCTATAAACTGTCCAAACTCTCCGCCCATAAACAGCAACTTCTTGCCTGGATGCGCCATCGTATATCCGAAAAACGCTTTTAAGCCGTTGAACTTATCCATATACGTTCCGGGGATCCTGTTGAGAAGCGAACATTTTCCGTGTACTACTTCGTCGTGAGAAAGCGGAAGTATATAATTTTCGCTGTAAGCGTAAGTTATTGAAAAAGTAATTTTGTTGTGATTGTCTTTTCTGAAAAACGGGTCGAGCGAAACGTAAGAAAGCATATCGTTCATCCAGCCCATATTCCATTTGAAGCTGAATCCCAGCCCGTTGTCATAAGCGGGT
>JAIEEW010000049.1 GCA_029067255.1 Clostridia bacterium
GCGACGCGCAAGCGTTGGCGACCGCAAAGAAAATGGTAGACCTTAGGGAAGATCAGATTGAGAGATATGTAGAGTATCTTAAAGAGCAAAGGTCTATGAAACGTAAATAATAATAATACGGATAAATAATAGGACTAGATTTCTCCACTGCGGTCGAAATGACGGGAGAGAAGACTGGCTTTCGCTATTCTACCGTCATATTGAGCGGAGCGATAGCGGAGTCGAAATATCTAAATATAATAGGATAACAATATAGATTAGATTCTTCGACAGGCTCAGAATGACGGGAGAGTAAACAGGTGTTGTAAACTCTACCCGTCATTTGTAATATGAATGAAATGATATAATAAAAGAGTAATGCTATCCTACCGTCATATTGAGCGGAGCGACAGCGAAGTCGAAATATCTAAATATAATAGGATAACAATATAGACTAGATTCTTCGACAGGCTCAGAATGACGGGAGAGTATACAGGTGAAGTAAACTCTACCGTCATTTGTAATTAACGACAATTAGTTTGAAAGGATATAATAAAACAAGGTAAAGGCTTTTCAACAATAATCTTAAGAGTACAGAGAAATAATTCTTTCCCCGTCGTATTGAGCGTAGTGATAGCGAAGTCGAAATATCTAATCTAATAAATATCAATCTATAAAGTTCGACTAAAAGCATAAAAAATACGGCAAACGTAAATCGTTTGCCGTAAAATTTTTAGCGTATAATTTTTTATTTATCAAATACCAAATACAAAGTTTTGATTTCGAAAGGCGTAAACTCGAACGCTTTGCTACGGGCGAGTTTTTCTTTATTTTCGAGCATATCGCATTCGTAGATACTCGTAGCGTCAAAGTTTAGATTCAAAGTCGATTTCACGGTTTGACCAAAGCATTCGTACGCTCTCACTATTATACCGCCGTTGTCTTCAGCAACCTTGATAGTTTCGATTACTATATTGTTGCTGTCGAATTTCGCTAGCGTATCAAGCGTAACGTTGTTGCTTACTATTTCTATCGGGTTGTTAAAGCAATATCCTTTTGCCATGAGATCGGTATCTTCAAACTTGGCTTTATGCGGATATACTGCGTAAGAGAAACTGTGATTTCCGCGATCGCAAGTCGGGTCGGGGAAGATCGGCGCGCGAAGCAATGCGAGAGATAAAAATCCGTCTTTAGCGCGGTGTCCGTATTTGCCGTTGTTGAGCAATGCGAAACCGTAATCTTCGCCGTCGATATTGACGAACTTATGCGCGCATACTTCGAATTGAGCCCATTTGGGATTGTAATCTTCGTCTTTGTCGTCTTCAAGAGTAGTGCGGTCGAAATTACCGAACTGGATATTGCATTTGACCGTATCGGCGAATACCGTGGGAACAAAGTCCGCTCTTAGCATTTTGAGTTCTTCATGCCAGTCGACCGTAGTGTCGAATCTTACCATATCCGAGCCTGCAGCAAGAATTACTTTTTGTACGAGCGAAGACTTGTTGTATTTATAAGAGTTTTCTCTTACGAGATTTACGCCGTCAATATAGGTGTTGGAAGAAGTCAGTTTGAATTCCGATTTCTTCATCATAAGATAGTTGGTCTTTTCGTCTTTGCCCCATTGTATATCCCATGCGTTGTAATATCTGAACGGGTCGGAGTAGACTACGAGTTTGTTAAAATAATCTTTGACAAGTTCCTTGTTTTGAGTTTTGTCCAAAAGCGACGTTATTTCTCCGTTCGAGCCAAAGACTACGCGCAGATTTGCGTTTTCTATCGTATCGTCGCTGAAAACCAATTCGTCAGTCTGTAAATCCGCGGGGATGAGTTTGCCTATTGAATGCGCTTTCAAATCTGCCGCGTACCATACGTCGTCTACTTTGACGATCTCTTTTCTGTCGAAGTCGACGCTGTTTATTGCGCTCATCTCGCCGTCTTTGGAAAGGGCGTCGATAAGAGTCTTTTCGATCTCTTGCAATTCTCCATACATAATTTTATATCTTTCGTAACATTCGTCGTATACTCTTTTGATTGATGAGCCGGGAAGTATATCGTGGAATTGATAAAGCAGCACTTCTTTCCAAATCTGTTCGACTTTTTCTCTGTCGTAAGTTACGCCCTGAATAAACGCCGCCGCGCCCAGCCATTCGATTTTATGAAGAAGTTCTTCTATGCGTCTGTTCCATTTTTTTGCATTCGCTTGCGAAGTGTAACAGCCTTGATGTCTTTCATAATAAAGTTCGCCTTTGTGGGTGGGTATGACGTCCGTCATATCCTTTATATCGTCAAAGAAATTGACTGCCGGGGAAGTCTTGCACGGAGCAAGTCCGTCAATGTTTTTGCTATGGCGCATCATGTATTCAAGATGTCCTTCGCCGGGTCCGCCGCCGCCGTCGCCGTCGCCGTAGATAAGCAACGCTTTGTCGCATATCTCTTTTTCAGAATATCTGTCTTCGGATTTTTTGATAGCAAGCGGTGAATTGCCCGCGTTGTAATCGCCCAAAGGCTCCATATGCGCTAAAAGACTCGTTCCGTCAAGACCTACCCAGTTGAAAGTACGATAGGGGAAACGGTTGAAATCGTTGGACGAAAGTTTTATCGTCATGAAATAATCCATGCCGCTCTTTTTCAGTACTTGCGGAAGAGTAGCGGGGAAACCGAATACGTCGGGAAGCCAACACATTCTGGATTTGAAATCAAATTCGTCTTTCCAGTATTTCTGACCGTAAAGACACTGTCTTACCCACGATTCGCCGCCGGAGAGATTGCAGTCGCTTTCTACCCACATTCCGCCTTGAAGTTCTATTCTTCCTTCAAGAACGTATTTTTTTACTCTCTCAAAAAGTTCGGGATATTCTTCTTTCAGCCATACGAACATTTGCGGTTGAGATTCGGCGAAATAAAATCCGTCGTAAAGCGCAAGATTACGCAACTGGTTGGCAAAGGTTCTGGCAACCTTTCTTTTGGTTTCTCTTATCGGCCACAGCCATGCGAGATCTATATGCGCGTGTCCTATGCAATAATAAGTCGTCGCTTTGTATTCAGGCTTTTTCTCTATCGTCGGTTTTAAGAATTCTCTCGCGTATTTTGCGCCTTGCTTTTTGTATATTTTGTAACTTTGTTTGAGCGCTTTGTCTATTTCGATAAATCTCGGACTTGTTTTGTCAAGTATCATCATTATGAAAAACAAGTCGATATAGTCGTAGTAATATTGATTTATTTCTTCGTCGTGTATGCAAATATCCGCGCGTCTAAGATGGGCGGTACATTTTCTGATACGGAATTTTCCGTTGAATCCAGCGTCAACGTAAAGATCGATTTTCTCATCGCCCGTCGAACGCTCGGCTATATCGATACGTTGTTTTGCAATAAGCGAGTGAAATACGTCGCCTTTGCTCAATACCTGCGTTATGCCTTGCAATACTATGCCGTCGGGGTTGAAGACAAGTCCTTCGCCTTGAAGTTTGATACGCAGTATTACGTTTTTGCCTTTCGCTTTTTGCGGAACTTGTCCCGTAAAATGAAACCACGCGCAGTCGAAACTGTCTGCATATTCCTTTCTTTTGCCCCACGCTTGCCATTGACGGATAGGCTTAAACGCGCTTTTATCTAAATCATCCCATTTTATAGGCTCGGCGCTTTTGATCACTTCCGCTTTAAGATCGCCGACCTTTTTGTTTATGGCGCATTTCAAATTCCAAATATTGAAAACGTGTCCCGATTTTGAAACCGCCTTTTTTACCATTTTCTTATCAAAACCCATACCTTCTCCTAACACATTCGCTGTATATATTATATGCGCGAATATATTTTATTATATTTTATCATATATGTATAAATTCGTCAAAAGAATTTTTAACTTAGATTTTACGGCATTCGTAATTGACGCCGTCGAATAATTCTTGATAAAAAATTTCGTATATGATAAAATAAACGCGTTATGAACGAAAGCAGAAAAATCGAAATAGACGGCGAGATTTTGGAATATTCGCTGATAAGACGTAAAATGAAGACAATACGTCTGAGAATTACCGGGGACGGAAAGTTGGTCGCGTCCTGTCCTATCAGAACTTCCGCGGGGGAAGTGGAGAAGGCGATATTAAAGAATGGCGAATGGATAAAGTCCGCAATTTCCCGCGCCGTCGCTCAAATGCCGAAGACGTCCGAAAGAGAGTATTATACGGGTGAAAAATTTTTGTTTTTGGGAAGAGAACGCACTCTTTTGGTGGCGCAGAATTTCAAAGAAGGCGTAGAGTTGAAAGAAGACTATATATTTTTAGACGTACGCTCGCTAGACGATTATTATCGAAAGAAAAAGTTGTTGGATAGGTGGTACGAAAAACAGACCGAATTGATTTTCAGACAGAGATTTTACGCGCAGGTAGAAAGATTTCGCGCGCTTTTTCCCAACGAATATACGCTTAAAATCAGAAGTATGACGGCTCGGTGGGGAAGTTGTATGGTAAACAGAAATACCGTTACGCTGAATTCCAAACTTATCTACGCTGACGAGAGTTTGATAGATTACGTTATTTTGCACGAACTTTCTCATTTCAAGTTCAAAAATCACGACAGAGATTTTTACGCGTTGCTTTCATATCTTTGTCCAGATTGGAAAGCGAGAAAGAAATTGCTGGGAAATAAATACATTTATTACGTAAGATGAGATGCAAACGTAAGACAAACGTTAAAAAGATTGCCGATTTTACAACTTAATATAGATTTTATGTAAAATGAACTTTTTGAAGAGTTGTCGCGTTTGACTTGCGATAAGGATTTATTATACAATAGTTACGTCAATTATCTTTGGAGTTTTTATGAAAACAATCATTAAATATTACGGCAAATATACGCTTTTTATAATCGCGTCGTTGCTTTTCCTGACAGGAGAAGCGATATGTGAATTGCAACTGCCGGAACTAATGTCCAAAATAGTTTCGGAAGGCATAGGCAAAGCGAATATGGGGGAGATATGGCATTACGGCTGGCAAATGATAGTAATTTCTCTCATCGCGTGCGTGTGCGCCGTTTCGGTTGGATTTTTCTCTTCCAAAGTCGCGGCTTGCGTTTCGCGCGATCTGCGAAGCGATATGTTTAAGAAAGTAATGGATTTTGCAAACGAAGAGTATAATAAATTTTCGGTATCTTCGCTTATTACCAGAAGCACCAACGATATTACTCAAATTCAAATGCTTACAATCCTGTTTTTGAGACTTATAATGTTTGCGCCTATAATGGGCGTTGGCGGCGCGATAAAGGCTGTGCAAATGTCAAGCGGTATATCCGCTCTCGCGATAGTGGTATTGGCGGCGATAGCGATAGTGATAGCGTTGATAATCATCGCGTTGTTGGTAGTTCAACCAAAATTTATGAAGATGCAGAAACAGATAGACAACGTCAATCAAATCGCCAACGACGAACTCAACGGAATGCTCGTAATAAGAGCGTTCAACACGCAGGCGCACGAAGAACAACGTTTCGACAAAGCCAACAAAGATCTTACGTCGACTTCTCTTTTCACATCGCGTATGATGGCGTTACTAATGCCTGTAATGACGATAGTGATGAACGGCGTAATGGTAGCGATAGTATGGCTTTTCGCTTACAGAGTGGAAAATATTGAGCAAGTATCGAATATGATGGCGTTTATGCAGTACGCGTTGCAAGTCATTATGTCGTTTATGATGATATCGATGATATTCATTATTCTGCCGAGAGCGGTCGTGTCAATAAGGAGAGTGAGCGAAGTGCTGTCTATGGAGATCAGCATTAAGAATTCTGAAAAAAGCGAACAGCCTACGGGAGTCAGATTCAAAGGCGACGTCAAGTTTGAAAACGTATGTTACGGCTACGGCGGTGGAGCGTACGCAGTTGAAGATATTAGTTTTGAAGCGAAAAGCGGAGAAGTTACCGCTTTGATAGGAAGTACGGGAAGCGGAAAGTCAACGGTAGTCAATCTCATTCCCAGACTT
>JAIEEW010000005.1 GCA_029067255.1 Clostridia bacterium
ATTACGATAAAGACTGCGAAAAGTTAATTTCGCGCGGCATAAAATAATTTGTCGGTTTTAAAAACCGTGAAGGAGTGTTAAAGTGAACGATTTGAGCGATATTTTTTCCGAAGAAAAGAAAGTTTGCGTCGCGGAAAAGAAAAGCGGAAATAAAAAGATAAAAATCATAGCGATAGTTACTGTGATTGTATTATTGCTTTCCGTAGGCGCGTTTGTAGCGGGTATGGCGGTAGGCAGAAATAGCGGAATAGCCGACGATATGCCGCTTATGATAGAAGTATACGAACTGATAAAGAAATACTACTACAAAGATATATCATGGGAAACTTTTCAGGAAATGGCTGCCGCTGGATTCGCGGGTTCGTTGGACATTTTTTCAGGAATAGTGTCAGAAGGCGGTAGCGAACTGTCTTCCGGCTCCATAGGTATACAGGTAGCGAGTTCGCTCTATAACGAACAGGTGATTACCTTTGTCGCTCCAAATATGCCTGCTTACAGCGCGAGAGCGTTGAGTAAATACGACGAGAATTTTACTCTCGATCGCAGATTCGATTATCAAAGCGCCAACGTTAGAATGAGAGAAGGGGATAAGATCGTAAGAGTAGGTTACAAATTTCGAGATGAAGACGGAATCTATAAATACAGAACGGAAAGAGTGGAAAACACCAGCGCAACATATTTCAGACAGGTGCTTAACGATTTTTCTGATATTGACGAGTTGGTTTATATAATAAAAAAATACGACGGCAAAGGCGGATACGAAGAAGGATATTACGCTTTTGAAATAACAAAAACAAAGGAAGAGAGCGTAAAGTGCGCGTATTACTATCCGTATACGGAAGAAGTCGGAATTATAAGAATGACAGAGTTCAGCGTGGAAGCGGATAGAGATTTTGCAGATTGCGTATCAAAGTTTATAATGGATAATAAGAAAAAACTCATACTTGATCTGCGCGATAACGGCGGCGGTAGCCTTTTAAGTTTGGAATACGTTTCGCAGTATCTTCTCAAAAATCCTACGGCAAGCGAATTGCCTATAATGAATCTTATCAGCAACGTTGGTTACGGCAAAGAAGAGTCCACGATTGTAACGTCTAGCGATTCTAATCCGTACGCTCAACAGCAAGGAGTAGTTCTGCCGCTCGCTTTCCCTATCGGTAAGTTGGTAGACGGATTTGAAGTAGTGGTTTTGACCAACGGACACACCGCTTCCGCTTCGGAAGGATTGATAGGAGCGTTACAGTATTACAACGATACGAAAATCGTAGGAACAAAGACATATGGAAAGGGCGTTGCGCAAATTACTATCGAATTGTCCAACGGTCAGACACTGTACGTTACCAACGGAAGGTATTTTGTTCCGACGGCAGGCTCAGACGGTAAGTTGGAGTGGACGAAAACGATACACGAAAACGGATTCGATCCTTTGGAAGAGAACGTAGTCGAAGATAGGATAGCCGATTACGCTATTGATAAGTGCGTTGCAAGAGCAATGCAAGTATTGGGCTATTGACAAATCCCGATAAAAGAGTTAAGATAATAACATAATGACAGTTGATTTCCCGAGCGACGATACTTCTCGTCGCTTTGGATAAATTAAAACAACCGAATCGATGAGCAAATCGGAGAGTAGGAAAATGGCGTATCACTACGCTTATACTCTGCATTTTTGCGGAGTTTTTTCTTTTTCCGACGCTTAAAAAGGAGAAGTATGAAAAGAATAGGAGTAATAGGTATCGTACTTAGAAAGGACAAAGAAACCGCGCTTGCGATACAAAATCTGCTTTCCGCTTTCAGCGATATCGTGATAGGCAGAATGGGAGTGCCTGACAAGGAAACGGGTATTAGTACGATAAGCGTTATTGTCAAAGGAACAAACGAACAAATATCCGCTCTTTGCGGCAAACTGGGAAAATTAAACCAAGTATACGTAAAGTCGGCGGTTACGTCTTTCGAAGTCGACGGAGAATAAAGGGAGAAGGAAAATGAAAGTCAAAAAGATTATAGCAATAATATCTGCAGTCGTACTCATTACCTGCGCGTTAATGCTTTGCGCCTGTCAAAAAGATGAAGAAGGGTATACGCTGGTAGCGCCCGACGGCGCGCCCGCATTGTCGATCGCATGTGTCGCCGATGAGATTCAGGCTGGCGATACCGTTTATAAATTAAACAAAAAATTAGTTCCCGCGTCTGCAATACAGAGCGAAGCAATGCAAAGCGACCTTGCGATAGTGCCTGCAAATCTTGCTTCTATAATTTTTAACGGTGGGAAAGATATTAAGATTTTGGCAGTCGTTACCAACGGAAATCTATTTGTTTTATCTTCGCAGGACGATAGGTTAGAAAGCCTTGACGGACTTGTGGGAAAACTGGTCTATTCGATAGGACAGAATAGCGTTCCCGATATAATATTCAAAACTCTTTTGAAAAACAAAGGAATTAACTTTAAGATAGGGGAAAAAGCAGAAGCGGGCGTAGTAACTATAAAGTATTGCGCTCAAGGTAGCGAAGTTAATTCCCATTTGATCGCAGCAAGAGATATGGGAGAAGAAGCGTACGGGATATACGCTGAACCTGACGTTAGCAAAGGTATAAACGAAGAATTGACGGAAGTTTTCGATCTTCAAGAATTGTGGGCAGAATATGCAGTGGACGGTTATAGCGGTTATGCTCAAGCGGTGTTGATAGCCAAATCCAGCGTATGCGAAGACAACGAATTTGTAGTCAAATTACTTGAAGAGTTGGATAATAATAAGTCGCAGATACTCAAAGACGCTCAACTCGCGGAAAACAATATAAAGTCAATATATCCGCAGACCGCGTTGCAAGGAAATCTTAACGCCGACGTTATCGCAAGATGTAATATAAATGCGGTATCTATGGAAAACGGCAGAGAATATTACGAAAAAACTCTTAAAGCGGTAATGGATATCAATTCTAAATTGATCGGCGGGCAACTTCCCGGCGATGAGTTCTATTGCGTAGTCAATAGGTAAAAACATATGGACAATATAGGTCAACTTGTTTTGATATAAGGTATGAAACATAAAAACGGTAACAAAAAGTTTTATTCGACGCTCAACGTTGTTTTGCCGATCGCGACATTGCTCGCGGTCATGGCGATTTATGCGATAATAAGCAAAGCGGTCGGAATCAAATTGTTGGCGCCGTCTTTATCAAGCGTAGCGAAGGAATTTTTTTCGCTCTTTGCGCAAGCGGAGTTTTATAAGGCGGTAGGGGGTACTCTCGGAAGAGCGATTGCGGCGTATTTGCTCGAATTTGTATTTGCGGTTTTATTCGCCGCGTTTTCCAAAGGTTGTCCGCCGTTAAAAAGAGCATTTTCGCCGCTGATCGCTCTCGTAAGAGTAATGCCGACAATGTCTATTATTCTTCTTGCTATAATATGGTTTAATTCATATCAGTCCGTAATACTGGTTGCGTTTTGCGTAATATTTCCCATGCTGTATACAGGCTTTTGCGACGCGCTGGACAGCGTGGATAAAGGCTTGATTGAAATGGCGGAAATATACAATGTGGATAGAAAGAATAGGGTATTAAAACTTTATCTGCCGCAGGCTCTGCCTGGCGCGTTTACGTCAATAAAAAGTTCGGTTGGACTGAACTTAAAACTTGTCATAGCGGCGGAAGTACTTGCGCAGACGGCGCAAAGCGTGGGCGTATTTATGCAACTGTCCAAAATAAATCTCGATACTGCGAATTTACTTGCGTGGACGGCGATAGCGGTAGTTTTGGGAAGTTTGAGCGAAGTAGCGGTCGCTTTGGTTGAGAAAAAGGCGGTGAAGTGGAGATGATAGTCAAAAATTTATATTTCGCTTACGGCGACAAAGTTATTTTCGATGATTTCAATTTGGAACTTCCGTGCGGCGAAGTTGTGTGCATCATGGGCGCGTCGGGCGGCGGTAAGACAACGTTGCTTGATTGCATAGCAGGAAAACACGAGTATCGCGGAGAAATATTATATGGACAAAACGGCGCGGGCGACAGTGTTGGCAACAGAATCGCGTACGTATTTCAACAGCCTAGATTGATACCTTCAATGAGCGTGGAAAAGAACATAGATTTCGTCTTGCCCAAAAGTATGAGTAAAGAGCAAAGACGGAATATTGTAAACGACGTCATACAAAAACTTCATCTTGACGATTGCGCAAAATCATATCCGGCAAATATTAGCGGTGGGCAGGCGAGCAGGGCGGCTTTGGCAAGAGCGTTTGCGGTGGAAAGCGACGTTTTGTTAATGGATGAGCCGTTCAAAGGTTTGGATATTAGGTTGAAAAATCAGATTTTGGAAATCCTTACGCCATTGCTTAAAGACAAAACCGCCGTATTCGTTACTCACGATATAGAAGAAGCGTTGGCGGTTGCGGATACGGTCTATATTCTGGATAGAGAAGAAGGGAAAGGCTTGTCCGTAGCGGGCAGAGAGAAAATCGGGATACCGAGAGAAAATAGAGACGTCTATAGCGAAGAAATAAGTCGGATAAGGCAAAAAATATTTTGCTGTCTGACTGACAGCAAAATAAATTAGACCTTAGAGATTCAACTGTTTTTTGCCATGTCTACAAGGTATCTCAACTTAGTTATCTGTTCGTTGTTGAGCATACAACTTGCTGAGTTGAAAAATTCTTCGAGTTTTTCGTTGTCAAGAGTTCCGTTTTTTCTGCCGTTGTCAACAAGCGCAAACATTTCCTGCATAAGTCTTTCTTCCGACATGTGCGAGTACTTGTTGAGTTCTTCTTCCAAAGAGCCTTGATGCGTGTTTCCGCTGTCGGGAAATGAATTAAAACCAAACTGGTTAAAGTTGTTGACGTTATTGTTGTTCGTCGAGTTTGTAGGTCTGAAATTGTTTTTTTTCATAATGAATCCTTGTTAATCGTTGTCGTTGTAGAGTTTATTTATTGTTTTGTTAACTTCTTCAGGATTGAGATTTATCTGAGCGGGCGGGTTTTGTCTGTTTTGCGCGTTGCTTGAATTATTGTTCATGAGTTGGGGCAGCATTTGCATAAGCATTGACATATCTTTGTTGCCGCCACCGCCGCCGTTCATCATTTGCATTATTTTCGCAAAGTCCATATCCATAAATTCTTACCTCGTAATATATTATGCCGATTAAGTTGTTTAAGTGCCGTAGACGGTTTATTTGTTTAACAGGTCGACGTATCTCAAAAGCGTATGGATATCGCCGATGGAATTATTGTAGCCAACGCTAACGCGTACGGTTCCGCTTTCAAGCGTGCCCAATCTAGTATGTATAAGGGGCGCGCAGTGCAGTCCGCATCTTACCGCAATATCTCTTTCGTTGAGATAATCGCCTATATCGGTTGACGAGTAATCTTTGAAGTTGAAAGAAACTACGCCGGTATTTTGGAAAGAATAGAGTTTTACGTTTTTGATTTGTTTTAAGCCGTAAAGGAGTTCGCTTGTCAGATAACGGGTGTTTAGACTTATTTTTGCGAGATTCTGATACGTCCATTCCGCGCTCGCTCCCAGTCCTATTATTCCCGCGCTGTTGAGAGTGCCGGATTCGTACGCTTCGGGCGGTACGGTAGGTTGGGAAAGGCTCTCGCTGTGAGTTCCCGTTCCGCCGAAACGAATGGGGAAGATCTTATATTCGGTATTGTAAATCAAAAATCCAGTGCCTTGCGCGCCGTGCAACCCTTTGTGTCCGGCGGCTACCAAAAAGTCGATATTGTTGTCGGGGACGTTTAGCGCGACGTGTCCTAGCGACTGCGCTCCGTCCACAAAGAACGGTATTCCGTGTTTCTTAGCAGTCTTGCCGATTTGGAATATATCGGTTACGTTGCCCGTAACGTTGGAAATATGGTTTGCGCAGATGAGTTTAGTGTCAGGCGTAACGGCGTTTGCGACGGCGACGGGGGATATTATACCGTTTTCATCGGGCGGTATCTCTATGAGATTTATATCCAACGCTTCTTTTAGATAGTACAGCGGACGGGCGACGGAGTTGTGTTCGTTGGAAGTCAGTATTACGTCGATTTTTTGGTTTTTGAAGTTAAGCAAATATCCGATAATTGCGAGATTGCACGCTTCAGTACAGTTTTGGGTAAATATCAATTCGTATCTGTCGTCGCAGGAAAGTAAGGATTTGAGCGATTGACGCACGTCGTATATTTTTATCGCGGTGTCTATCGAAGCGTTATGTCCGCCGCGACCAGGGTTAGACGAATAAGAAAGTTGTTTGAATATTTCGTCAAACATTCGGCGCGGTTTGAATCTTGAAGTTGCGGCATTGTCTAAATATATCATTTTTCCCTCACAATTTATAGTTTTTTCTAATATATTGTATTAGGAGCGAAGTACATAAATACCAAGGAGAAAATCATAAAGTCATGAATTATCTTGTAATAGTTTTTCGCTCCCGCAACGACGCTTTGACAATGCGAAGTTACTTAGGTAGCCGAGGCGTTTCTTGCGCTATCATCAACGCGCCGCGAAGCATTACTCATTCTTGCGGAATCGCGTTGAAAATCAACAACATATCGCCGCTTGCGCTGTCAAATCTGATGAAATCTTCTCCGACCAAGGTTCAGTATACCGTTTATTCGGCGTACGCGGAGCAGGGAGGCATAGGATACAGACTTGTCCGTTGAGCGGAATAACAATCTTTTTAAGGGGATCGATTTATCGGTCCCTGTCTTGTTTGTTAGCGATTTTTTATGGATAATACGGTTGAATAAATATTCGTGTTCGGTATATAAACGCGTCTGAAAAATAATGATTTTTACGTAAAATCACGGTATGATCGCATGTCTTAGAAGTATAATTGTTGTAATATTATAATAAAATTATATATAATACTTTACAAAGCGCGAGCAATGTATTATAATAAATTATATTTTATTTGTATAAAGGAGATTTAATCAAACTATGGTTGTTCCATTATTGTCCGCATCGTCTGACATGGGAGCGTCGCGATTATCGGGCTACATCGTAGCAATCGTTATTCTTATTTTTTTATCAGGGTATTTTTCGTCTACCGAAACGGCTTTTTCTTCTCTCAACAGAATTAGACTTAAAAATCTCGTTTCCACAGACAAGAAAAAATACTCGAAAGTATATTTTCTCAGCGAACATTTCGACGCGCTTATCTCTACTATTTTGATAGGCAACAACATAGTCAATATCACTGCGACCACGCTTGCGACTATGATGTTTACCGCATTGATAAGCAATCAAGACGTTGCCGGCGTAGTGTCAACGGCGGTAATTACCATTGTCGTTCTGATTTTTGGCGAAGTTATGCCGAAATCTATGGCAAAGCGTTCTCCCGAGTATTTTGCAAGGTTGACCGCGCCGTTTATTTTGGCGTTGTATTACGTTCTTTACCCGCTTGTATGGCTTATGGGACTTTTGCAAAAACTTATCGCGAAAGTGTTCAAGAAAAAGGACAACGAGAATATTACGGATGACGAACTTATAACTTACCTCGACGAAGCGCATACGGAAGGCGGACGTGACGAATAAGAAGGAGATCGTATT
>JAIEEW010000050.1 GCA_029067255.1 Clostridia bacterium
CGATATCGTGGGTATTACTACCGGCAACGCTCCGCCGTATGGCGAACCGTCTACAGTTACGGAACCGTTAACAAGCGACATTTGCGCGGGGAGCATATCGTTTAACGTTACGTTGAGAGCGTCAACGGCTCCCGTATTTTCCAAAACGAGAGTATAAGTTATCTCTTCTCCCGTTTCCGCGTAAGTTTTGTCCGCGGATTTGGTTACAGTTACATTCGCGCCTTTGCTGTCGATCTGTAAACCTAACGCGTTGGGAACGTATAAGTCTCCGTTGGTTGTAAATCTTATGACCGCGGACGATTGACTTGCCGCCAGTTTGTCGGAAACATCTACCGCCGTGATATCCCAGCCTTGACGGCAAGCGGACGTATTTGTTCCCGCTGCTGCGTTCGCGTTTCTATCGCCGAAAGTGCCGGACGTATCAAGCAATCCGTTTTCATCGTTTATCTGCGAAGCAAAGAAGTTGTTTTGCGGGTTGTTCGGACCGGAAAGCGGTTGCAACGTTGCTACCGATTGTCCGAAAAGCATTTGGTCGCCTGTCAAAACAGCGTCGCCTTCTTGCGCGGATACGAAAATTTTTCCCGTTATTGGCAGAGTTTGGGGCGTAAGGAAGTTTGAAACCGTTATAGTCGTACTTCCTGTATTAGGCGATACGACCGTTCCGCCGCTCCATAGCGTGAGATTTCTCAGAGTCATGTTGGGATTTTCGTAGGCTACGGCAAGCGTCCATCCGGCGTGATTGGTGTCGGCTGTTCTGTCGTCAAGCGCTTCTATCAAAGCAGGAACGCCTTTTAAGGAATATCCGCCGGTAAGAGCAGTTTGTACTAGCGCGGTAACGTTTGCGCTCCTAACGTAGAATCCCACGGTTATGCCGTCGGCAGGGATATCAAAGTTTTGCGCCGTAACGGGATCTGGCGCTATTGTATAAACGCCTTGAGAAGTTGTAAAGATTACACTGTTGTTCGTAAGCGCGGAAATATTGTTTGCGGAAGAACGGAAAAGTCCGCCCCATATGAGTTCCGCATATAAAACCGTTGAACCCGCAGGCAGATTTAGATATGCAAGCGAGCCGTTTTGGGTATAGTCGAGAGTAGTACCTTCGGGGAAAGATCCGACTTGCAGACCGATGTTATTACTAGTGAACGCGCCTATCGAGCCGTCCGTTCCAGGCTCGTTTTGATTCGCCGCTTTGCTCAGTCCTATCGTATTGCCGCAAAAAACTATTCCGCCTTTTTTTACGTCTGAATAACGTTGAATAAATGGCATAATATTCTCCTTATTTAGATATTACATATCCATATCTCTTTAAAGAGATCGGAATATGTAAAGGAGATTGCGGTTATGTCTGTTATATACTATTCCGACGCTATAGAATTTGTGTATTGTTTTTTTCATAAAATCGCAAATTTCTTCAGTATTGACAAGAATCGCGTATACGGTTATAATACAGATATATTAGGTTTTTTGCGCAAAGTAGGCTATTGTGTCGAGTAAGGAAAAGTTATGATGAGAAAAAGCGTTTTGAAAAGTTTGAAAAAATATATAGTTGTCGGGGTGATTTTTATTAGTTTGTTAACAGTGTCCACGTTAGGATTAGTTGGGTGTTCGGAAGCGTCGGCAGAAGAATGCGACGAAGTATTATATCTCGGCGAAAACAAAGATATCAAAGCGCTTGAAAAGCAGGCGGGAAAAGACTTCAAAATCATGCTCTTCACCGATTTGCAGTTGTGGGCTAATTTATTCGACAATAAAAAGACTTACGAAATGATGGACGCGCTTGTAGAAGAAGAACGACCGGATCTGATAATTATGCCCGGCGACAACGTATCGGGACTTGCTACTAAGAGTTTACTTAAAAAACTTATTTCGAAAATGGAATCTTACGAGATACCGTGGGCGCCTACGTACGGTAACCACGATATGGAAGGAGTTGCGTCGATACAATGGCAGTCGAAAAGATATGAAAGCGCTAAATATTGTCTATTCGAGCGGGGCGAAGAAGATCTGTACGGTATGGGAAATTATTCTATAAGTATTTCAGAAAACGGCGAGATAGTCTATACGCTTATGTTTATGGACAACGGACGCTATATAAAATATGAAGACGGCAGCAAAAGAGAGATTTATATAAGCGAAGAACAAACCGAGTGGTATGAACGGGAGATGAAGAAAATCTCCAGTTACAACAAAAAGCAAACGCCGTCGATGCTGTTTTCACATTTCGCAATGCCTGAAATGCGTACGGCTATAGAAAATTTGAGCGAGATAGGGGAAGACGGATATTTTTATGTTCCAAATGAACAGGGAAGCGGATATTGCAAATATCTTCCATGCGCGGCGCCTGTAAACAAAGGGTTTATAGACAGAGCGAAAAATGTAGGACTTACGCACGTTTTTTGCGGACACGACCATGAAAACAACGCCAGCGTATTTTATCAGGGCATAACTTATACTTACGGTTTGAAGACCGGTTGTTCGCCCAGATACTGGAACGACGCGGATTCTTACGGCGCGACGGTGATAACTATCGGAGAGAACATAAATTTTTACAACACCGTAAAATGGTCGGCAAAATAGGTCGTTGATGATAATGGAAAATAAACTTTTTGATAAATTTTATATTTTTAATCGAATAATAGTAGTTTTATACGCTATATAAGTGCTATAATGGAAAAGTAAAAAGGTTTGCTTATAGGGGGATTATGAAACTAAAATTCAAAGAGAAGTTTTTCTACGGCTTAGGCGACCTTTCCGCTAATATAATGTTTGCGGCGATTTCGTTTTATCTGCTTTATTTTTTCGTCAACGTCGGCGGACTTAAAGCCGAACTGGCTTCCGCGGTTTTTCTTATAGCAAAATTCTGGGACGCATTTACTGACTATCTTATGGGACGTATATCCGATAAGACGAAAAGCAAATGGGGAAAAAGACGCGTATATATGCTTTTCGGAGCGATACCTTACGGTTTGGCGTTTTTGCTTTTGTGGTTGGCTCCGTTTGGAGACAACGCTCAGGCAGGCAAGATGATATATTACACTTTGGCGTATATGCTTTTCAATACGACTTGGACGGTCGTCTATATTCCTTACAACGCGATCACGGCTAATATGACTGACGATTACGACGAACGCACTTCGCTTAACGGAATAAGAATAGCGCTTGCAAACGTGGGTATTATTTTAGGCGCGGCGCTTTTCGCGCTGTTCGCCGACGGACAGGAAAGTCTGTTTTACGGACTTTTGGGAAGCGCGAAAAAGGCGTATCTGCTTTCGGCTGCGGTGTTTGCTGTTTTGTCGATAGCGATAATGTTGCTGTGCGCGGGCAATATCAAAGAGAGAGTCGACGATTTGCAGGTTAACGATAAAGGATTTTTCGTTACTCTCAAAGAATTTTTCAAACTTCCGGAATTTAGAAACATTATGGCGTGCTATTTGCTGAGCATGGTAGGTTTTGACATAATTATGGCGGTGTTTATGTTTTTCATAAACGATTCGCTAGGGTTTGGCGGGGGAGCGATGTCTATGGCTTTCGTTGCGATACCGCTCGTATGCGCGATAGCGTCTTCGTTCTTTTGGGTAAAACTGAGCGAAAAATTCAACAAGCATAAAGTCTATACTATAGCCTGCGTATATATGGCGTTCGTACTCATTTTCGCTATATTTGTTCCTGTAAAAACGGTATGGAGCACAGTTTTGTTATGTCTTTTTGCAGGCTTCGGCATGTCGGCGATACAAATTCTTCCTTACGCGGGAGTACCCGACGTGGTTGAGATCGACGAGTACGTAAACGGTACAAGAAGAGAAGGCGCGTATTACGGCATAACTCAATTTATGTATAAGGTCGCAAACGGCGTTTCCATAGCGATAGTTTCGGCGGTTCTCGGAGCGTTCGGATATATAGAAAGTACGGACGGCGCAGTTGTTCAGCAACCTGACAGCGCGTTGTTTGCCGTAAGAGTAGTTTTGGGACTTCTTCCCGGATTGATTTTCTTGATTTCCATAATATTTTCTCACAGAGCGAATATATCGCGAGAACGCTTTGCAAAAATTAAGGCGGAACTGGAAGAAAGAAGAGCGCAGACGAAAAATGAAGAGAGTATTCCAAACCTTGAGAATTCTCAAGTTCAAACGCAAAGCGCAGATTGCGCCGGCGAGCAAAGCGAAGATACTTTGCAAGTAACCGACTGCAAGGAAGAATAAAAACGTATTCAATAATTTATAAAATGATAAGCAAAAATCTCCGCTTTTGAAAAGCGGAGATATTTGTTGTGAAAAGGTTATTATAATAAATTTAGGTTGTCCGATAAGACAGTGATTGAAATTATTCTTTTTTGTTTTGTATGACTAATATTCCCGTTGTCAATCATATTATACACACTTAATTACGAATTGTCAACACTTAATTTGTTTAATCGTATAAATTTTACAATGGGGGTAGGGCTATGGATGGACAAAAATTTAATGAAAATTTCAAGCGTATAATGCGGGAAAATAACCTTACGCAAAAACAACTTTCCGTATATACGGGAATACCCGCGTCTTCCATTGCGTCCTGGTTCGGCAAGCAATCTTCGTCGCCGAGCATTGACGCAGTGATTAAGATCGCCGATTTTCTCAACGTTACGATAGATTATCTGATAGGAAGAGAAGGCGAAGACGGCACTATTATTATAGACGGCAGGGAATGTCTAAGCGATTCGGAAAGGGGACTTATTGCTAAGTATAGGGAACTTTCGCCAAAAAAACAGTCGCTTGTCAATGAGTACGTCGCGACGCTTTTGGAAGATAAGTGATCAAAATTTTGTATTAGGATTTATTTTCTCGGAATCATTGTCAACGCCGAAGTCATCGTCGACTTGCGACATGAAATCATCCCGCATTTTTTCTTTGATTTTATAAAAGTCGCCGCCTACGAAGTCTTTTGTTGATTTTTCTTCTGCAGATTCCGCGGATTTTAGTTCGTAGAGTTTGAGTTTCACGTCGCGCTGATATTGAATACATTCTATCATATTCATATGTCTGTCGGCATAAACTATCACGTTGCCCACTCCTAAAAGTTTTTCCAAAGGAGTGGAGAACGAAGATATTGACGTTATGCGCTCAAATTCTATCGACTTAATATTTTTTGCTTTTATTATTATCCTTTTGTCGGTTATCACGTATTCGGTATTTTTATATTTTCTATAAGTCAAAAAAATATAAACAAAGTATCTTACAATTAAAATTATCGGAAGCGACAAAAATATTGTAATGAGTACGATAATATAAGTATACAGTTCCTGTCCTGAAAACGTCGCCTTAAACGCTAAAATTTCTATAAAACATATAGGGCTGTCTCTTATAAACATATCACCCTCCCGACGACTACTGACGAGAAGATATAGGAGGGCGCCGGAGCAGTAA
>JAIEEW010000051.1 GCA_029067255.1 Clostridia bacterium
TCATAGTTTTGGGGGCGATCTGTTTACAGTCGACTCCCCCCGCAGTAATTATTCCCGCATTTATATTTTCAAGACCGGTGATTGTAAACTCTAAATTTTTGATAGTTGCGACAAGTTTCTCCCGTTGTATTTTGGTAATCGAATTAACCGCTGTTTTCACCGAGATGCCGCTTTGACGCAATACTACTTCAGCCAAAGCCTTTGGCATCAGCGTTTGTATTACAGTTTTTATTTCCGCGTTGTTTTTATTTGAAAATTCGCGTAACAGTCTTGCGTCTAACGTATCTCCCGTCAATGCCGGCTTTAAGTCAATAATCAACTTATATTTGGCGTCAAATTTTCCGCCGACGTAATGCTTATTTATTAAACTTGACAGAGAAAGTATAATCGGACCGCTTACGCCATTGTGAGTAAAAAGCATTTCTCCGAATTGAGAAAACAATCTTTTCCCATCCCTTTCTATAGAAGCGGATACATTTTTCAAACTCAATCCCTGCAAGCCGTACTGTTCTTTTAATAAAATCGGCGCAAGAGCAGGACGCAATTCTACTACGTTATGTCCCAACTGTTTTGCCCACACGTATCCGTCGCCAGTACTTCCTGTCGAACTATACGATATCCCGCCGGTCGCAATAACAACGCTATCTGAATAAATTTCTATGCCCGTGTCGGTTAAAACTCCAATCGCTCTATTTCCGTCCGTCAAAATTTGTTTCACTTTCGTATTAATACGAATATCTACGTTATTTCTTGCCAAAATCTTTTCAAAACATTTAATTACGTCGCTTGATTTGTCCGATAAAGGAAAAACTCTATTTCCCCTTTCTACTTTAAGTTCCAACCGGTTGTCGCTAAAAAAATTCATTGTATCTTGCGGAGTGAAACCGTTGATTGCGGAATACATGAACTTTGCATTATTGACGATATTAGAAAAAAATGTTTGTTTATCGCAATCGTTGGTAACGTTACATCTACCTTTACCGGTAATAAAGAGTTTTTTTCCCAACTTTTCGTTTTTTTCTATAAGCGTAACGTCAACGCCGCCTTGCGACAGCAAAGACGCGCACATCATACCGCTCGCTCCACCGCCTACGACTATTACTTTCATAAATTCAAATCTCCGTCTTTGAATTTATCATAAAAGTCATAATCGTTCCAGTCATTTTTTACCGCAGAAATCGTTATATAATTATTTTTATATAAATAAACGTCGTCTTCTTTGGTATTACAGTCGCTCAACTCGCTGACTCCCCTAAGTTTGTATCCGTATTTCTCATCGAAGATATAACTTTCATTATATCGTTTTATACCTATTTTTGAGAATCTAACCCCTTTCAATACCTTTGCATCGTCGCTAGGTACGTTGATGTTCAATATTGTCTGCGCGTCGTCAGGCAACAAATTATAAAATTTTTCTAAATTTTTGGAGATAAAATCCGAAGTAAATTCAAAGTCTTTCAAATGATATTCTTGCGATACGGCAATAGACTTTATTCTTTGAACCGCGCCTTCTAGCGCCGCATTTACTGTCCCCGAATAAAAAACGTCCGACCCAAGGTTAAATCCTTTGTTTATTCCACTGATAATTAAATCCGGTTTTTCTTCCATAATTAGATTCAACGCAACTTTTACGCAATCAGCAGGAGTCCCGTTAACGGCAAAACACCTAACGCCGTCAATAATCTTCAATTCAGCATAATTCACATAGCCGTAATACGATATTGAATGTCCCATGCCGGACATCTGTCCTTGCGGCGCGACAAGAGTAACTTCGTTGGTTGAAAGAAGTTTTTTTGCCAAAGTCAATATTCCCGCGCTGTAAATTCCGTCGTCATTCACCAAAAGTATTTTCATAGTATTATTCTAACAAAATCTGAGAAGATTGTAAAGTGATATTTTTCTATTAAGCAAATATACTGCAATATTAAAAAACTTTTCATTCAAAATCAAAAATGCAACCCCGTTAAGGAGTTGCATTTTTTGATATTATTGTATTATACAGGTTGAATACCGGATACGGTATCGCCGACTTCTCTGTCGACGCGCTTTTTATTCGCCTGACGGTACTTAAAGAAATTCAGCGCTACTTGCGGGAAAAGCGCGTATGAAAGCACGTCTTCTTCTTGCTCGATATACTCTTTGATTTCTTCGCGATACTTGTCAAGTTCTGGTTTCAAAAGATCCGCAGGTCTGCAAGTAATTCTCTCCGCATCTCCAAGAACCTTTTTTATTACGTCCGCATTCGGCTCTGCCGGAAGTTGACCGTACTCGCCTTTCAATACGCCTTTCGTTTCAGCCGATACCATTTTATATCTTTCTCCTGCAAGCACGTTAAACACTGCTTGCGTACCTACTATCTGACTGGTAGGCGTAACAAGAGGCGGATAACCCAAATCCTTTCTTACGTTAGGCACTTCCGCCAAAACCTGATCGTATTTATCCAAAGCGTTGGCTTTTTTCAACTGACCTACAAGGTTTGACAACATTCCGCCGGGAACTTGATAAATCAAAGCGTTTACGTCGGTTGCCAAAGATTTTTCAGTAAGCCAACCGTCCGCTTTAAGTCTGTCCGCAACCTTCTTGAAGTGATTAGATATTTCATTAAGATAAGCGACGTCAAGTCCGGTATCGTACTCCGTTCCTTTAAGAATCGCCACCATTGGTTCGGTAGCCGGTTGCGACGTACCGTTGCCGAGCGCGCTCAAAGCGCAATCTATAATATCTACGCCCGCTTCAATAGCCTTCAAATATGTTTGGTTACCCGTACCGGCGGTCTGGTGAGTATGCAGATGTATCTTCGTCTGCGGCTTCAACACCGCTTTCATGCCTTTTACAAGATCGTAAGCGACGTATGGCAACAATATGCCCGCCATATCTTTAATACAAATATTGTCCGCGCCCATATCTTCAAGCGTCTTTGCAAGTTTGATAAAATATTCGTTGGTATGAACCGGACTTGTAGTATACGAAATTGTAGCCTCGCAAATACCGCCGTATTTCTTACAACTCTTGATTGCCTGAGCCATATTTCTCGGGTCGTTGAGTGCGTCGAATATACGAAGTATATCGCAACCGTTTTCAATCGTTTTCTTGACAAACTGATCTACGACGTCGTCCGCATAGTGTTTATATCCCAAAATATTCTGTCCTCTGAAAAGCATTTGCAACTTTGTCTTCGGCATTGCCTTTTTCAAAGCGCGCAATCTTTCCCACGGATCTTCGTTAAGAAATCTCAAGCAAGAATCGAAAGTCGCTCCGCCCCAACATTCTATTGAATAATAACCCGCGTTGTCCAACTTCTCGCACATCGGAAGCATCTCATCCAGTCTCATTCTAGTAGCAGCCTGAGATTGATGAGCGTCGCGCAATATTGTTTCTGTAATCATTACCATAAATTTATACCTCTCTCAATTAAGATAGTTGTCTTCGATCAACCGAAGATTGCAAGCAATACGCCTGCCGCAACCGCAGAACCGATAACGCCTGCCACGTTCGGTCCCATAGCGTGCATAAGCAAATAGTTGCTCGGATTTTCTTCCTGTCCTACCATGTGCGATATTCTTGCTGCCATAGGCACTGCGGATACGCCCGCCGATCCAATAAGCGGATTGATTTTTCCCTTTGACAGTTTGGACATGATTTTTCCGATAAGAAGTCCGCCTGTAGTACCAAACGCAAACGCGAATACGCCGATAAGAATTATTAACAACGTTTTAGTATTAAGGAATACGTCTGCCGTAGCCTTACTTCCGACTATTACGCCAAGAATTATCGTAATAATATTGATAAGTTCGTTCTTAGCCGTATTCGTAAGTCTGGGAACGACTTCGGATTCTTTCATCAAGTTGCCGAGCATCAACATACCGAGAAGCGGTATTGCCGACGGCAAGATCATACCCACAATACCTGTAACCGCTATCGGGAAGACAATCTTCTCCGTTTTAGATACCGGACGAAGTTGTTCCATAACGATACCCCTTTCCTTTTTGGAAGTAAGAAGTTTCATTATCGGCGGTTGAATAACCTTGATCAAAGCCATGTACGAATATGCCGCGACTGATATAGCCGGCAACAAATGCGCCGCAAGTTTTACGGTTACGTAAATTGCCGTAGGTCCGTCCGCTCCGCCTATAATACCGATTGCGGCTGCTTCTTCGCCCGTAAATCCTATATTTATCGCTATAATAAACGTTACAAATATACCCAACTGAGCGGCAGCGCCCATTATCAACGATTTCGGATTTGCAATAAGCGGTCCAAAATCGGTCATCGCGCCAATGCCCAAGAAAATCAACGGCGGATAAATAACCCATTCTACGCCTTTATATAAATAGAAGAACAATCCTTGATCGGAAACCGCTTCGTGAGATATTACGATTTTATTTTGAATATCTGGGAAAAGGTCTCTAACCGTCTCTTCTATTGCGCTCAACTGAGACGCAAGGCTGGAACCGTCTTTGAACGTAAGCCCCAAAATCTCAGCGAGTTGCGTTATCGTACCGGAAAGTTTTTGTCCTTCGTACATCAAAACTTGATTTATCATTTCTCCGTCGACTTCGACCGGACCGGTAAACGTATATCCCGGAGTTCCGTATAATACGTTGTACGCGCCCGGAATATTGATTATAAACATGCCGAAACCGATAGCAAGCAACAAATTCGGCTCAAACTCCTTAGCGACGGCAAGGTAAATCAATACGCAGGCGATAACCATCATAATCAGGTTTTGCCATATAGGCGTAAGACTTGTCATAAATCCGGTGCTAAGCCACAAGTTTTTAAGCGAATCTGTCATCAGACCCGATTGCAGCGTAGTAATTATGCTAAACATTTTGCCTCCAATAACTTAAACGATTATGCAATAGTGCAAAGAACTGCGCCTGTATCTACGTTTGAACCTTCTGATGTGGAATATGTGATTACGCCGTCTTTGGGAGCGGATACGGGAGTATCCATCTTCATTGCTTCGAGAATAATGATAGTATCCCCTTTATTTACCGTAGCGCCGTTTGCAAAAGCAAGTTTTTTAACAAGTCCGGGCATCGGAGCGTTTACGGGTTCGCCGTTTCCTGCTGCAACAGGCGCGCTAACTGCCGCTTTGGGAGCAGATGCAACCGCCGCCTTAGGCGCAGATACGACTACTTGACCGTCTTCGAGGATCTCCTCTACTTCTACGGCATACGCTTTACCGTTTACATTGATGTTAAATTTACGCATAATATTTTTCTCCTATCTATATGGATTTGATTAAATTTCTTTTATAGAGCGAACTCTAAATTTGAGATTTGACTTATACTCTACTTCCTGAGCGTCGTAATAAGCCGTCAATGCAGCCATTATTGCGGCAACAATTTCGTCGTCTTCGCTTAATTCTACAGAATTTATAACAGTTTGAGTCGCAATCAAAGGCTTCTCTGTTGCCTTTTTCTTACGTTTTTCACCCAACTGAGCGAATCCCATGAGAATAAATCTTATAATGTTTACAGCAATAATCAGAAGAAGCAACATCACAAATACGGTCGCCAATCCCAAAAATGCTACTTGCAGACCTATCCAAAGTCTTTGTCCGAAATTCTGTTTTCCGATTTTCAAACTATCCGGCGAACCGTAATCTTGATCGGAAACCATCAAATACACCAATCCTGCCAACAACGCGGCGAATATTGCGCATATTATAATAGTTTTGATCAACTTTTTCTTTGAGATTTCCTTTTTCATTACCACACCTCGATTAAAGTCCGAGAACCATCAGCAATGCCGATGAAAGGTACGGTCTGAGATTCGTAGCCCTGTCTCTGATACACCGCTGACGCTGCCGACGC
>JAIEEW010000052.1 GCA_029067255.1 Clostridia bacterium
ACGTCAGCGTTCCGTCGGAATTTACTTTTGTGAGAACAAGCGGACTTTTGTCCGACGCGGGCAGAAGCAAGACGATCACATCTTCTGCAATCAGGGATATACATAAAAGAGCGGAAGCGTTCAAAGTTAACGGATATACCGCTCTATGTTCGTCAGCATTGGAATATGCTTTGGACGGAAACAGACATACGATACATCCTATCGGAGAAAACGCTAAAAACATTTACGCAAATATGTCGTATATATTTTGCAAAGACGAATTTATCCGAACGATTTATAAAATCGCAATCGAGTTGGGATTCAAGCACGTAAGATTCGTTGACGGCATATGGGCGGAAGGAACTCAACTCATCGATGAAATTTCGCGAGTTGACGGAGCGGTTATGATTGACGTGGGGTATTCGTCCACTACGTTGGCGTTGATGAAAGGCGACGGAATAAAATTCAAAAAGGACTGCCAGTTCGGCAAGGGGTATATGACGGACGCGCTCGCGAGCGTGCTAAACGTTGACTACGAAGTGGCGGAGTCGCTTTTTCCGAAAATCACGCTGAATATAGAAAGCGACGATATGAGCGTATACCAGTATGAAGTGGGCAATGCGAAATTCGAAAGCAAGGCGAGAGAAGTAAATTCATTTTTGCATAATTTCATAATGAATAATCTCGTGGAATTCGTAAATTCGTGTATTGCCGAGATAAGAGAAGCGGATAAAATGTCTGAATCTCAGAACGCTTTCGGAGCGAGCGTATATCCGTCAGTCAACGATTTGACAAGATTTTTCCTTGTCGGTGGCGGTTTAAGTGAAATTCGCGGGGCGGCGAATTTCTTTGCAAGAGCGCTTTCAAGAGAAGTAACCGTATTGTCGGCCGGTACAGCGGGATGGGACAAGCCATATTACGCATCAATGTTTGCGACATTGGAAATCGCAGAAGAAATGAGTAGAAAAAACAGTCTATTAGAGAGATTATTCAGATAAATCAGGGAGGTTTTGTTATGGAAACTGCTACAAAGATTAAAGTCGTCGGAGTCGGCGGTTGCGGAGCGAATACCGTCAACAGTATGATAGACGCGGGGGTAAAAGACGTTAGTTTTTACGTTGTCAATACCGATCTTCAACATTTGAATATGTCTAAGGCTCCTGCCGAACACAGAATTCAGATAGGTTTGGAGTTGACGAAAGGTCAAGGCGCAGGCGCTAAGCCTGAAATAGGAGAAAAAGCAGCCGAAGAATCAAGAAAAACGATTACGGATATGCTTGAAGGAACTGATTTGCTGTTTATTACGGCAGGTATGGGCGGCGGAACAGGTACCGGCGCGTCGCCGGTTATCGCTAAGTATGCAAGAGAAATAAATCCCGAAATGCTGATAATAGCGATAGTTACAAAGCCATTTAGATTTGAACGCAATAAAATGCAAGTGGCTGAAAAGGGAATAACCAAACTTCAAGAGTACGTAGATTCGCTTATCATTATTCCTAATCAGAAGTTGTTTGATAACGACAGGAACGCTATACTTATGGACGCATATGCAGGCGCGGACGATATTCTTAAAAATTCTATCCGCAGTATCAGTGATCTTATAAATTCGCCTAGCATTATCAACGTGGATTTTGCCGACGTAAAGACCATAATGAAAGGAAAAGGCTATTCTCATATCGGTATGGGTGAGTGCGAAGGCGAAAGCAATTCCGACAGAATGGTAAAAGCAGTGAAAATGGCGGCAAACGAAGACACTCTCAATACTAGCATAGCGGGAGCGACAGGTTTGATATTCAGCATACAGACAGGACTGGATTTGACGTGCAAGGAACTTGACGAAGCAGACGAATATATAGCAAGCCTTGTATCAAAAGACGTAAATTATATTTTTGGACATAGTTATGACCAGTCTATGAATAGAAAAGTCAGAGTTACGTTGATCGCGACAGGTTGCACTGCCGATAATATACCTAGAAACGGCGGCAACATGATAAACGGCGGATTAAGACCCAACTTTTCAGGTATGCGCGGAGTAGCGAACGGCCAACCGTCGGGATACGATCCCAACCAGCGTCCGCAAGTTCCACCCAGACCGCAACCGCAGCAGATTCCAAGACA
>JAIEEW010000053.1 GCA_029067255.1 Clostridia bacterium
GAGTAGCGTAGATTTCGCGTTTGGTCGGGTTTAGCGAAGTCGAAATATCTAGTCTAATAACAATCAGTATAATAATGAAATGATAGGTTAAATAAAAATTGAAAATTCTATCAACAATCAATATTCCCAAACAATTTGGATATAATCATATTTAATTAAGCGCAAAATCTAATAAAAATTTTGTCGAATTTCTTTGCGACAAAATCATACAAACAGTTGCAAAATGCGAACATTTGTGCTAAAATACACTTGAAATTATGTTTGAACTCAAAAGTAAATTCACTCCTTGCGGAGATCAGCCGCAGGCAATAAAGAAGTTGGTTGAGGGCGTAAACGACGGTTTGCGTACTCAAGTTTTGCTGGGCGTTACAGGAAGCGGAAAGACTTTTACTATGGCAAACGTAATAAAAGAGTGCAACCGCCCTGCGTTGGTAATTGCGCATAACAAGACTTTGGCGGCGCAACTTTGTAATGAGTTTAGAGAGTTTTTCCCAAACAACAGGGTTGAATATTTCGTATCCTATTACGATTATTATCAACCCGAAGCGTATATACCGCGTACAGATACTTATATTGAAAAAGATTTGTCTATAAACGATGAGATAGATAGATTGCGAAATTCCGCTACAAGCGCGCTTTGCGAGAGCCGCGACGTAATAGTGGTTTCGTCTGTATCTTGTATTTACGGCTTAGGCGCGCCAATGGAATACTTTTCTATGGCAATTTCACTTAGAGAAGGGTTGACTATCGACAGAGACGCGCTGTTAGATAAACTTGTTGAGATACAGTATAAACGAAGCGATATAGAATTCGTCCGCGCGACGTTCAGAGTAAGGGGCGACATAGTGGAGATTTTTCCGGTTGAGAGTTCCGACCGCGCAATAAGAGTAGAGTTTTGGGGAGACGAGATAGAGCGGATCTCGCAATTCGATCCTATAACTTCGAAAGCGACTTGCGAACTCAAACACGTCAATATTTTCCCCGCGACGCATTACGTTGTAGAGCGCGAGAGATTAGAGCCTTGTCTTGAAAGAATACGCGACGATATGGTCGAGCAGGTAGAACTTTTTACGCAACAAGGAAAATTGCTTGAAGCGCAAAGACTTAAAGAAAGGGTAAGTTATGACCTTGAAATGATAAGGGAAATGGGGTACTGCTCGGGAATAGAGAACTATTCGAGATACTTCGACGGAAGATTGCCAGGACAACCGCCTTATACGCTACTGGACTTTTTTCCAAAAGACTTTTTGTTGTTCGTCGACGAAAGCCACATGACGTTGCCGCAGGTACGAGCGATGTTCAACGGCGATTTATCCAGAAAAGTTAATCTGGTAGATTACGGATTCAGACTTCCGTCCGCTTATGACAATAGACCGCTCAAATTCGACGAGTTTGACGAGAGAATAGGACAAATGATATGCGTATCGGCTACACCTGCAAAATACGAACTTGAACAGGCGGGACAGGTAGTCGAACAACTTATTCGACCGACCGGTCTTATCGATCCGGAAGTGGAAATACGTCCGATCGACGGACAGATCGACGATCTTATATCCCGTATCAACGATACGGTGGATAAAAAAGCGAGAGTTCTGGTAACGACGCTTACAAAAAAAATGGCGGAGAGTTTGACCGCATATTTGACGGAAAGACATATCAAGGTCAAATATATGCATTCTGACGTAGATACGTTGGAGAGAATAGAAATCATAGCGGGATTGAGAAAAGGCGAATTTGACGTTTTGGTTGGCATCAACCTGCTTAGAGAAGGTTTGGATATACCGGAAGTCCAACTTGTAGCAATTCTTGACGCGGATAAGGAAGGATTCTTGCGAAGCGAAACGTCTCTGATTCAGACGATAGGAAGAGCGGCTAGAAATAGCGAAGCGAAAGTAGTTATGTATGCTGACAGAATCACCGACAGTATGCGAAACGCGATTGACGAAACCAACCGCAGACGGGAAGTTCAGAGCGAATACAACAAAATACACGGTATTACGCCAAAGACAATAGTTAAAGAGATCAACAACACTTTGGAGATATCAAAGAAGATAGAAGACAAGACAGTCAGATCGTCGAAAGACATCCAGAGAGAACTTTCAAGGCTTACTTCGGCAATGAAAGTGGCTTCCGCGAATCTTGATTTCGAACTTGCTATAAAGTACCGCGAAGAGATAGCAAAACTCAAATCTCAAATAAAAGACGGCAGATAAGGATAATAATATACTACAATATATATACGGAGCGAACAGTATGCAGGATTTCATAAATATTAAAGGAGCAAGGGTACACAACCTTAAAAATATAGACGTAACTATACCGAGAGACAAACTCGTAGTATTGACGGGATTGAGCGGTTCGGGCAAGTCGTCGTTGGCATTCGATACGATTTTCGCAGAAGGACAACGCAGATATATGGAAAGCCTGTCTTCTTACGCAAGACAGTTTTTGGGACAAATGGACAAGCCTGACGTTGATTATATTGACGGTCTTTCGCCCGCTATTTCAATTGATCAAAAGACGACGTCGCACAATCCGCGTTCGACGGTAGGCACGGTTACGGAGATATACGACTATCTGCGTCTTTTGTATGCAAGAATAGGTCTTCCGCACTGTCCTAAATGCGGTAAAGAAATCGTTCAGCAGTCCGTCGATCAGATAGCGGATAAAGTGCTTTGCAACGAATCCGGCGCGAAAGTCAGAGTTCTCGCTCCGGTCGTCAGGGGACGTAAAGGCGAATACGGAAAGCAGATCGAAGGATACAGAAAGAGCGGGTACAGCCGTCTTATTGTTGACGGCAGCGAATACAACATACTCGACGAAGAGATAAATCTGGACAAAAACTATAAACACAATATAAAGATCGTAGTCGACAGAATCGTTTTGAAACCCGACGTCAACAGACGTCTTACCGATTCTCTTGAAGCGGCGCTCAAACTCGCCGAAGGACTGGTAGAAGTAGAAGTTGACGGCGTATTGACGCTGTATTCTACAAAATATTCGTGTCCCGATTGCGATATAAGCATAGAAGAACTTCAACCTAGAATGTTTTCTTTCAACTCGCCGTTCGGCGCATGTCCCGACTGTTACGGACTGGGATTCAAAAACGCTTTGGATATAAACAAACTCGTAAAATGGGATAAATCCGTAGCGGAAGGCGCTTTGGACGTTAGCGGTTGGAATATGGACGTGGGCAATTATTCTACCGCCACTTTTGCCGCGCTTGCAAAAAGACATGATTTTTCTTTGCGAACCCCTGTAAAGGAACTTCCGGACAACATTGTCAATATTCTTCTTTACGGCGATCAAGAGAAGTTGCAGATAAGTTACAACTCCGCAATGGGAAGCGGCGTATTCAATAGAAATTTTGAAGGCGTCGCAAACAACATAATGCGCAGATTCAGAGAAACAAGTTCTGAATACGTCAAACAGGAACTTTCTAAACTTATGAAGGAAGTGCCTTGCGATCTTTGTAAAGGCAAGAGATTGAAGAGAGAAGTTCTCGGAGTTACCGTTGGCGGAAAGAATATATACGAAGTCTGTTGTCTTTCTATTGACAAGGCTTTGGAGTTTTTCGAGAATTTACAACTTACCCCCACGCAGGAAATAATCGCCAATCAGATTTTGAAAGAGATAAAGGCAAGGTTGGGATTTTTGGTAAACGTGGGCTTGAATTATCTTCAACTATCGCGTTCGTCCGCAACGCTTTCAGGCGGAGAAGCGCAGAGAATTAGACTTGCTACGCAGATAGGAAGCGGACTTGTCGGAGTACTCTATATTTTGGACGAACCGAGCATAGGCTTGCATCAACGCGACAATGACAAATTGCTCATGACTTTGGAAAGATTGCGGGATTTGGGAAATACGTTGATAGTAGTCGAACACGACGAAGATACTATGATGCGAGCGGATCATATAGTAGATATAGGTCCAGGCGCGGGAATTAACGGCGGAGAAGTAGTCGTAGCGGGTACTCCCGAAGAAGTAATGGCTTGCGAAAGATCTATTACCGGCGCGTATATGTCGGGCAGAGAGAAGATAGAACTGCCTGACGTACGCCGAGAAGGCAACGGAAAATATCTTCAAGTACGCGGAGCGGTAAAGAACAATCTTAAAAGTATAAACGTAGATATTCCGCTCGCTACGTTTACTGTAATTACAGGCGTGAGCGGAAGCGGAAAAAGCAGTCTTATCAACGAAGTAATTTATCCGGTGCTACAAAACAAACTCAACGGAGCGAGAGAAGCGGATCTCAACTGCAAAGAAATTTTGGGTATAGAAGAACTGGATAAAGTGATAGCGATAGACCAAAGTCCGATAGGCAGAACTCCGCGTTCCAACCCCGCGACGTATACCAACGTTTTTACCGCGATAAGAGATTTATATGCAAAAACTCCGGAAGCGAAATCGAGAGGATACAAGAGCGGAAGGTTTTCTTTCAATATCTCAGGCGGACGATGCGAGAATTGCGCGGGCGACGGAATCAAAAAGATAGAGATGCACTTCCTTTCCGACGTTTACGTTCCTTGCGAAGTGTGCGGCGGAAAGCGTTATAATAGAGAAACTTTACAGGTAAAATACAAGGGCAAGAGTATCTACGACGTACTGGATATGACGGTTGCGGAAGCGTGCGAATTTTTTGCAAACATTCCGCAGATATACAATAAGATCTCCACTCTCAACGACGTGGGACTTTCGTACGTCAAACTCGGTCAGTCTGCCACCACGCTCTCCGGCGGAGAAGCGCAAAGGGTAAAACTCGCGACCGAACTTTCAAAAAGATCGACGGGTAAGACCGTATATATACTTGACGAACCGACGACCGGATTGCATAGCGCGGACGTTAAGAAACTTGTCGCAATATTGCAACGTCTTGTATCAAAGGGAAATACAGTAATTGTCATTGAACATAATCTTGACGTGATCAAAGTCGCCGACCATATTATAGATCTCGGACCGGAAGGCGGAGAAAACGGCGGTACGATCGTAGCGACAGGTACACCCGAACAAGTCGCGAAAAATCCCAAAAGTTATACCGGCAAGTATTTGATACCCAAATTACAAGGTTGATTTTCGCAGTTTTATAAAATACAGACAAAGAGCAGGTTTTCGCTTGCTCTTTTTTATAGGTAAAAGTTTTCATGCGAATAACGGCGTTTGTTTTTTCATTAAAGAGACGGATAAATATAAATTTTATAGGATAAAACTAAAATGATATACATAAAAGTATACTCAACGCGCATACTGGGAGTATGTTAATAGTATTTACAAGAGCGATAGTAATTTATATTTTTTTGCTGATAGTAATGCGATTGATGGGCAAAAAGCAGTTGGGCGAGTTACAGCCTTTTGAGTTTGCGATAACGTTGATCGCCGCAGAACTTGCGTGTATACCTATGTCTGATACGCAAGTGCCGATACTTTACGGTTTGGTCCCGATCTTTACGTTGTTCGTAGTGGAATTCTGTCTGACAAAGATTGTAAAACACTCGCTGAAAATGCGTAAACTTATCAACGGCAAACCCGTAATTGTCATAACTCCCGACGGTATAGATTTCGAGGCAATAAATAGACTTGATATGACCGTACACGATATCATGGAATCGATTAGAGCGAAGGACTATACTTCACCCGAAGAAATCGAGTGGGCTATAATCGAAACGAACGGAGATATGTCTGTGGTTCCTAAGTCGGCTAACAAGCCTTTGACGGTTTCCGATATGCAGTTGAACGTTGAGCAAACGCAGTTGCCTTATTCGGTCATCTGCGAAGGTAAGCGTATGGGCAATAATATCAAAAAATGCAACCTTGACGAAAACAAAGTTGATTCGCTGCTAAATAAGTTGCAGTTCAGACAGGAAGATATTTTGCTTATGCTTGTAACTGGCGGCGACGATTTTTATCTCCAACCTAAAAAAGGTAAATTCATTTCCGGAAAAATTAGCGAGGAGGTAGGATAATGGGAAAGATAATTTTGACAGTCGTACTGGTAGCGTTAATTTTGGCGTTGGGCATAACCGAGCAAGTTTTTATGCAAAACAGTTTCGACGATCTGGCGGAAAAGTGCGTTGAAGTTCAAGATATGCTTATCAAAAAAGACTATGCGGAAGCGCGTAAAGCGGTCGAGCAGATGAAAGAATGGTGGGCGAAGAAACGTGATATTCTTGAATTTACCTGTCCAAATAACGACGTCAAAGATATTTACAAAGAGATAGGCGAGTTGCAAGGCACTATATACGCGGAGATGTACGACGATTCAATTACGCGTACGAACG
>JAIEEW010000054.1 GCA_029067255.1 Clostridia bacterium
ATATTCAGTTGTTGTCACACTTGTATAAATTTTAGATTTTGCCTATCTTTCGCAAAAGCTAGTTTCATATTTTATAGATTTGATTTTTGAAATATCGCCGCTACACAAAACTTCAAGATTATCAAATATTTTTTCGGCAGACCAATTCCACCACTGTAAATTTAATAAGAATTCAATTATATCGTCGTCAAACCTTTTACGTATAATTTTTATAGGATTTCCGCCAACAATATGGTATGGCGGAACGTCTTTCGAAACCACTGAATTCGCTCCTATAATCGCGCCGTCTCCGATATGTACGCCAGGTAAAACCGTTACGTTTTGTCCTATCCAAACGTCATTGCCTATTACCGTATCTCCCTTCAGCGGTAAGTCTTCAATTTTTGGAGTTGCTTTTTCCCAGCCGTGCCCCATTATATTAAACGGATAAGTTGTTACAGAATTCATTCTATGATTTGCTCCGTTCATAATAAACTCTACGCCTTTTGCTATAGCGCAAAATTTCCCGATAATCAACTTATCTCCGTTAAAATCATAATGATGCGTAACATGTTTTTCAAAATTTTCCGCGCCGTTTATATCGTCGTAATAAGTGTAATCCCCGACAATTATGTTTGGATTTGTTATCACATTTTTAATAAAACATAGGCTTGGAATGTTATCGTTAGGAAACGCCTTATTTGGGTCTGGTCCGAATTTCATATTAACTCCTTTATTTACAATGTAAAGCAATGAGAAGAAATCAGTTCTTATCAAATAATAAACATCATTTTTCTAAATCGATTGTTTTGCTAATATTGTAAATTTCTTTACAAATTCTGTTTTGGCGTCAGTATATGCGTCTCGATTAAATTCGTACTCTTTCCACAGTCGCAATTTTAATCGCTCATATTCTTTTGCCGTATCTGGGCGCGCGTTTAAGTAGTCTCTAAAATATACTTCATCCGTATCGCCTTTTAATCTCACGTGAATATGGAATACTTTTTCAGCAAAACCGTTTTCGGTGTACCCTTTATTGAGAGATATGCGATTTCCGCTTGTTGACATAATTATATAATCGGCTTCTTGAAGAAGACTTGCAACTTGTTTTATTTCTTCATTTGAGTTTACTACTATCAAAATATCTATTATAGGCTTTGCCATTATACCGTTTACAGCAGTGCTGCCTATGTGGTGATAGACTAATCCTGACGGCAATATGCTTTTGAGTAGTTCGACTTCTTCTTTATACCAATCCGCCCAATAAGGTTTATGTTCCGTCAAATAAATCGGAAACAATTGCCAAAGTTCTTCAAGAGTCATATCTGAAAGTCTATTGCCCATAAAATACCTTCGTGATGTATTTTGATTTGGTTTTGTTACTTACATATTTTGCATTGTTTATATTTGTTCGCCATATAGCAAGCCGCATCCTGATTAAAGAATACAAAACGCTTCCAACTCTTTTATATAAGTATAACAAACGGCAAAACAATTTTCAAGTACTAATTATTTTTATAGGACATAAAACGAATTATAATGTTCTATCTTCGTATTAATATACCTTTCATATACTGATATTCATTATGAAATTTGTAAATATAGTCAATTTCTTTTTCGCTACACCCTATTAGGAGTTTGATCTCCGAATCACACTTTATTGAATCAATCGTACAAATTATTCCGACGATTTTCCTTTCCCCCGTTCCTAGCCAAACGTCAATACCGCCACCGTCCATTGATTGCGTATTTTTTAGATAACCGTAATTGACTTTATATATGACATTTGGATAGCGCGGGTGTGAACTACCTATCGGTCTATCTATTACTATTTCTGACTTATCTAGGACACAATCAAGCGCGCTCCAAAATTCTTGATTCATAAATACTCCGTTTATTTTGTAATTTTAATAAGGTATTTTTCTTTGTCATCTGCTTCCAAAAGCCGTTTAATATGGCTAAATAATTCATCTTTGCATTCTCGTGTCCTGATTGATTTGTATTCGTTAACAGCGGTGGTAATAACTATTCTCCCCCATTTATTTCTAATACCCAAATTTGAAACGTCTACAATATCTTTATAGTCGATAAATATTTCCTTATTACCGCAATAATAAAGATAAATACCATTACTGTCTGCCTGTATTGCGATTTTAGGTTCTCTGGTATATCTAAATAGAAGCGAGATAAAAGCAATAAAGCATACCGCTAGAAAAAATAAAGGAATTAACATCAATCTCTTATCGTCAGTAAGGCACGCCCAAACTATCAATAAAACTATCATAACGCCCGTTACAACAATAGACTCAAAATCTATGTCCCTCGTCGCCAACGTATATCTTTTTATATGGTCAGGTTTTTCTTTATCCATAATCATTCTCACATTATATCTTTTATTAAACTGAAATTTATTTCATTTCTTCCAATATGCGTAAGTGGTTTTATATATCGCTACTATTCAAATGAAAGCCATTGGTTTTCTTTGGGTGGTTCAATATTTAACTTCTCGCATACGGTTAGCATTTCTTTCGGCACACTAACCTTAAATTCTTTAATATTTTTGAACTCGTATATATACGAAGTATAACTTCCGCCGCCAATAAAGACTTTAATCGGATTATATTCGCCGTCAACAGTCAGCGAAGCATATCCCGAAAAAACGTGCAGTTGAGTTGAAGTATCATATCTTGTCGGCGTCCAAATTTCAAATCCGCCTTTTTTTGATTTCTTGTATTTCAGATCGCCGACTAATGAATTAAAACCCAATTTCAAATTCATACAATCCGCACGCTCGTAACTTTCAACCCATTTTTTTGTCTTGTTTTCAATACAAACAAGTTCTTTACGGTTACGATAATAAATTGTATATTTTCTATTTTGATAAATAACAATTCGCTTTTTGCCCTGTTGAAAATAGTAAACGTCAAACAACTTTTTGGTGTCTTTGATAAACTCTCTATAAACTATAAAATAAGCGGCTAAAATCGCCCCGCAAGAGAAAAACAAACAGGCAAAAATCATTGCGCCGTTTTGCCACCACTTATTGATTATAAAGAACGTAAGAAAAAGTATTGGAACAGCAAGAAAAACACACATAACGATTATTCCAATAGGTCTTAGATGCTCTCTAACTATTGCGTAACCGTTATCAACTTTACAATAAGCATTTTTAACTATTTTTGCGGCTTGTATCTGACTGCCTGTGATATCAGATTCATCCAATAATAAATGTTCATCTTCTGAACGCTCTTCCAAAGTAACAGGGTCATATTCTTCTTCAATAAGCATTTTTTCTAAATTTTTTTGTGTTTTTCCCATTTTATCTCCGTGTGTTTTATTTCTAAATATTTACTCCACTAAATTACTG
>JAIEEW010000055.1 GCA_029067255.1 Clostridia bacterium
GCGCGGATTCGCGTATAATACCGTCAAAGGTATTGCGACGATAATCAAACTGTCTTTGAGAAAAGCCGTTTCGCTCAACTTAGTAGACTATCAATACAGCGACGCTATCGTTCTTCCTAAGTCAAGAGAAAAACAAGTGCAGAGTTTCAACAAACGCGAGCAGAGAATCATCGAAGATCACGTACTTGACCGCAAGCGCGACCATTTCTTCGGCGTCGTCATAAGTCTTTATACGGGACTGCGCATAGGAGAGTTGCTTGCGCTTCAATGGTCGGATGTCGACTTTGCAAAGGCAAGAGTAAGCGTAACAAAATCTTGCCACGACGAGTGGGTAGACGGCAAGTATAGGAAAGTCATCGGAGCGGCGAAAACCGTTAATTCCGAACGCACTATTCCGCTTCCCAAACAACTTCTTCCCAGACTTAGACTAATGAAAAGAAGAGCGAAAACGGATTTTGTAATATCTGGCAGGGGCATTTGGGGCGCGGAAGTGCGATCTTATCAGCGAATGTTTGAGAATATATTAAAAAAACTCAAAATACCGCACAAAGGTTTCCACGCTCTTCGCCACACTTTTGCTACAAGAGCGTTGGAAGTGGGTATGGATGTCAAAACTCTGTCGGAAATCATGGGGCATAGCGACCCGTCTATTACGCTCAGACGATACGCCCATTCCATGATGGAACATAAAACGGAAATGATGAACAAAGTAGGTAAGTTGCTTTTTTGAATTAATGATTAAGAAGACGGCGGAAACGCCGTCTTTTTGCTATGCTCATAGTTTTGCCGTCAGAAATGATTTTCTACCGTCATATTGAGTGAAGCGTAAGCGGATTCGAAATATCTAAGTCTAATATAGAATTAGCATATTATAATTCCGATCGAAATCGGAGCGAAGCGTAGATTTCGCGTTTGGTTGGGAAAAATTTAAAATTTTCAACTACGCTTAGAATGTCTAGTAAAGATATTGAAAAATTGTATTACATAATAATTTTCGCATTGCTTATACTACTCTCGGAGGTCAATATGAAAGAAACGGGAATAGTGAGAAGAATAGACGAACTCGGCAGAGTTGTCATACCCAAAGAATTGAGAAAGGTACTCAAACTCAAAGAAGGAGAATTGTTGGAGATCTTTACCAACGACAAGAGCGAATTGGTATTCAAGAAATACAACGAAGTCGGCGCTACGCAAGACCAACTTGACGTAATAAGCAAGATACTTTACAAAAACACGGGCAAGGAAGTCGCTATTTGCGATACTAGCAGCATACTTTCGCACTGCGGCGGAAAAGACGAGTTGCAGGGCGAAGACATAAGCGACGAGTTGTACGGCGTACTTGACGATCGCAAGGCGAAACTTATAAAGGATAAAACAATAAAGATTGCCGACGACGGCGACAAGGCGGCGGGCGAGCAGTATATCGTGCCTATTATCAGCAGCGGCGATTTGTACGGCGGTATAATTCTTTCGGCGGACAAACTCGGCAACGTGGACATGGCGCTTTGCGACGCAATGGCGCAGTATTTGACTTACAACATCGGTTGATATGAAAAAAAGGTCTTTCGCTTACGGCGCAATAATTCTTGCAGTATGCAGTATACTTGCAAAACTTTTGGGCGGGGTATACCGCATAGCGCTTACGTCTGCTCTCGGCGCGGAAGGAATAGGATACTATCAGTTGGTATTTCCTTTTTTCGCGCTTATTCTGGCAGTGAGCAGCAACGCCATTCCGGTTACGCTGTCAAGACAGATTTCGGGCGAACTTGCGCTTGGCAATAACGGCGCGGTCAAACGCCTGATGCGAAACGCCTTTTTATATGCGCTCGGCGCAGGGCTTGTCGGCGCGATTTTCACAATAGCAATCTCTCGGCTTATGTCAGGCGCGCAGGCGCAAGCCGGAGTATATATATGTTATATTGCAGTGGCTCCGGCGATAGTTTTCGTCGCGCTTGCCAACGTATTCAAAGGTTGGTTTTTGGGACACGGCAATACTACCCCCGCAGGCATAAGTCAGATAGTGGAAGTGGTCGCAAAACTCGCGATAGGACTTCTGATAATCGACGCGTTGAAAAACCGCGGACTTATGCAGGCGGTCGCGGGCGGATTGCTCGCGGTAAGCGTAAGCGAATTTATCTCTTTCACTGTCGTTTTCGTATGGTATCTGGCGGCGGGGAAAGGCGAACGCAAACTCAAATCGCAACCCGCGCAAAGCAAGTTTTTCCCTACTTTTTTACCTATTGCGGCAAGCGGATTGATTTTTCCTTTTATAGCGTTTATAGACAGTATAATGGTTGTCAACTTGCTTGACTTAGGCGGACACTTTGGGTCGGTAAGTCAATACGGTATATTGACCGGTCCGGTCGCTTCGCTGATCAATATGCCTATAGTGCTGGCAATGTCGATTTCAGTAGCGATAGTCCCCGCGATAGCCAGCGCAATGTCCGGTTATGACGTAGTCAGCGTAAAAAGCAAAACCGCGTCGTCTATAAAAATGTGTCTTATGATATCCGTTCCCTTTTTCGTAGGAGCGATATTGATGTCGGCAAGCATTACGAGATTGCTTTATCCCACGTTGAGCGACGCTCAGAAAGGCTTGACTTCTTATTTGCTTTCGGTAATGTCTGTCAATATCGTAGCGCTCTCTATGCTTGAAGTGCTCAACGCGGTATTGCAGGGAATTGGCAGACTTCGTCCGGTACTCGTCAATATTGCGATAGGCGGAGTCGTCAAAATTATTTTGGAACTTATATTCGTGCCGAGATTTGGGATCGTCGCGAGCGGACTGTCAACGATAGCGTTTTATATGATAGCGCTTATTCTAAACGGCTCGCAATACAATACTTTGGTAGGGAAAAATATAAATCTGTTCAAAAGTATTAGTAAAATCCTTACTTGCGGTGCTATAATGTCTTTGTCGGTCGCGCCCGCGATATTCATAAAGAATGATATTGGCGCTTTGATTTACGCGGTAGCGGCGGGCGGTTCGGTATATATTATATCCTTACTCGCTACGCGCGCCGTCGATAAAAAAGAGTTGGCAATGCTGCCGCTCGGCAACAAACTGTCTAAATTGCTTGGACGGTTTGGATATTTTAAGGAGAGAAAAAACTATGATAACGGTAGTGGCGTTGGGATGCGGTAAAGGACAACTTACTTTGGCGGGAGAGCAAGCGATCGCCAAAGCGGATAAAGTTTTTGTAAAAACCGCTCTCACTAATACATACGATTATTTCAAAGAAAGCGTAACAGAAAACGTTCCGCTCGATTTCATTTACGAAAACTCGCAGAATTTCGACGATTTGGACAATAGCATAGTCGAATATATAAAGTCGCAGGACAACGGCGGAAACATCGTATATTGCGTCAACGGAAGCGGATACGACGATAGATCGGTTATCGCGTTGTCTAATGAATGTGAAGTTAAGATAATCCCGTCTGTATCTGCGGGTATCGTAGGCAACAGACCGAGCGTGGCGCATATCAGCGTAAGCGCGTACGAACTTGTAGGTATGCGCGGTTTTAATTACGATACGAGATTTTCGCTTACCGTTACCGACGTGGATAACGCGTATGTGGCGGGCGAAGTCAAACTGATATTGCAAAATATTCTCGGCGATGAAGAAACCGTATTAATTAACAATAAGGAAATCCCTATATACGAACTTGATAGGCAGGAAAAGTACGACTATTCGACAGTCGTAGGCGTTGTTCCCAAAAAACTTATTCACAAGAAAAGATTCAACTTTTTCGATCTGTACGAGATAATGAAAATACTTCGCGGCGACGGCGGTTGTCAATGGGACAGAGCGCAGACTCACGCCAGCATTAGAGAGAACGCCGTCGAAGAAGCGTACGAACTCGTCGAAGCCATCAACAACGACGATTTGGACAATATGATAGAAGAATGCGGAGATCTGATGTTGCAAAGCGTATTCCATTGCGCTATCGCCGAAGACGGCGGGGAATTTGATCTTGAAGACGTATTGAGCGGTATTTGCCGCAAACTTATCGACAGACATACGCATATTTTCGGCGACGTGGTTGCCAACACGCCCGAAGAAGCGTTGAAAGCATGGGACGCGGCTAAAGCCAAAGAAAAGAAATATGTTTCCGTCAGCGACAAAATAGACAAGATCGCAAAATCTTTGCCCGCGCTTTTGAAAGCGTACAAAACTCAGAAAGCCGTAGCGAAAGTAGGATTTGAGTTTGAAAACTTTGAGCAAGTACTAAGCAAAGTGCGTGAAGAATCGCAAGAGTTGGACAACGCAAAAACTGCGGACGAACTTGAAGACGAAGGCGGAGATTTGCTATTTGCCGCGGTCAACGCTTTGAGATGGAAAGGCGTCGATCCCGAAGTCGCGTTATCCCGCGCGATAGAGAAATTTACAAGAAGATTCAAATTTGTCGAAAGCCGTTGCGACGGCGATATGAAGTCCAAAAGTATGAAAGAACTCGACGCTCTTTGGGGGGAAGCGAAAATTGCTCAAAGACGTTAAGTTTCAAGGCGTAGTTTTCGCGCCGATAGCAGGATACAGCGACGTGGGTATGAGAAATGTCTGCGCAATGCGCGGAGCGGATATGACTTTTACTGAGATGATCTCCGCCAAAGGACTAGTCTACGGCAGCGACAAGACGGAAGATCTATTGCGTACTACTGACAGCGAGAAGATAAAATGCGTTCAGATTTTCGGCAGCGAACCTTATTTTATATCAAAAGCCGTCGAACATAAAGCGCTTGAAAAATTTGACGTTATAGACATAAATATGGGTTGTCCCGTTCCAAAGATAGTGAAAAACGGAGAAGGCAGCGCGCTTATGGAAAATATTCCGCTTGCTATCGATGTAGTAAAAGCGGCAAGATGCGTTGGTAAGCCGGTAACCGTCAAATTCAGACTGGGCGTCAAGGCGGATAAGATTATCGCTGTAGAGTTTGCAAAGGCTATGCAAGACGCGGGGGCGAGCGCAATAACCGTACACGGACGTACCAGAGAGCAAATGTATTCGGGCAAAGCCGACTGGCAAAAAATCGCCGAAGTAAAAAATACGGTTGATATACCGGTATTCGTCAACGGCGATATAGTCGACGTCAAAAGTTATAAAGAAGCGATGGAAATTACCGGCTGCGACGGCGCGATGATAGCGCGCGGAGCGTTGGGAAATCCCAAAATTTTCAGCGATATAAAAGGCGTCGAGTTGAAGAATTATTCGCTAAAAGACGATATACTTATCCATTTGAATACTATGCTTGAATTCCATAGCGAGAATTACGTAGGCGCTAATTTCAAAAAGCAACTTGCGTACTATTGCAGGGGTATGAAAGGGCAGAAAGAGATAAAACTGCAAGCCTTTGCAAGTAAGAGCGTAAATGAAATAAGGGAAATCGTCGAGCGGTTTTTTTGACGGCAGTTATACTCTCGCAAAATACGATATAAGAAAAATTTTTTACAGGAAAGAAGATAAATGATAAACGTAGTTTTGGTAAATCCGGAAATTCCCAACAATACGGGAAATATAGTGCGTACCTGCGCGGTTACGAGAGCGAAGTTGCACATAATAGAGCCGTGCGGATTCAGTTGGGAAGACAAGTATCTCAAAAGAAGCGGTCTTGATTACTGGGAGATTTCCGACGTCAATCGCTATCAAAATATGCAAGCGTTTTTGACTGCAAACTTCGGCGAGCGCGCGGATAGCAACGAGAACGTCGCTATTGCGGTAAAGAATACGAAGATAAATTCGGGCAAACAGTTTTTTTTCGCGTCGACAAAGTCCGACCACAACCATACCGACGTTAAATACGACGAAGATTGCTGGGTGTTTTTTGGAAGAGAAACAAAAGGACTTGACGAAGAGTTGCTTTTTGAAAATTACGAAGATTGCATCAGAATACCTATGAGAGAGCAGGCTCGTTCGCTTAATTTGGCAAACAGCGTCGCAATAATCGTATATGAATATCACAGACAACATGCGTACAAAGGACTGAGCGAAGCGGGAAAACTTAGAAATTACGATATTGAACAAAAATAGTAAAGTCAGAATTTGCCGAAAAGCGAAAATGTATTGTAAATTGATTATCTCAATGATATAATATCTATATATGAACGCCGTTTTGTCGGCGGGCGAAAAGGAGAACTATGTATAAAGAAAGTTACAACGAGTGGTTGATAAACGTAAACGACGAACAGACAAAAGAACTTGTCGCGATAGCGGACGACGACAAGGAGATAAGAGAGAGATTTACTCTGCCTTCGG
>JAIEEW010000056.1 GCA_029067255.1 Clostridia bacterium
TTTGCAAAAACTTATCGCGAAAGTGTTCAAGAAAAAGGACAACGAGAATATTACGGATGACGAACTTATAACTTACGTCGACGAAGCGCAGACGGCAGGCGGACTTGACGAATACGAAGGAGATCTTATTCGCTCGGCAATCGAGTTTGACAATTTGACGGTCAAAGACGTTTTTACTCCGAGAGTAGACGTCGAAGCGGTGGAAGTGGAAGACTCTATGTCCGAAGTAATGAAAGTATTCAGAGAGAGCGGATATTCCAGACTTCCGGTGTATAAGGAAAATATAGATACGATTGTAGGCGTACTTAATCTCAAAGACTTCTACGAAGCGTATATTGACGGCGAAAGCAAGTTTTCCCGTCTTGTCGCTAAAAACGTGATTTACGTTCCCGACACTATGAAAATAAGCGACGTATTGAGAAAACTTCAAATCGCGAAAATGCATCTTGCAGTAGTAGCGGACGAATTTGGCGGAACTATGGGTATAGTAACTCTAGAAGACATACTCGAACAGTTGGTAGGCGAGATATACGACGAAAGAGACGAAATAGTTGAGCCGATAGTTAAACTTACCGACGACAAATATCTTGTACTGGGAGAAACTAATCTCGAAGAATTTTTCGAATACTTCGAAGTCAACGAAAGCAAGGAAGAGTTTGACACCGTTACTTTGAGCGGATATATCGCGTACGCGCTCGGCAGAATGCCGCAGGTCGGAGATATAGTCAACTTTGAAAAACTCGCTATAACAGTTAAGAAGATGGACAACACCGTTGTTGAAAAAGCGGAAGTAGTTGTCAACGTCGAAGAAGAGAGCGAAGAAGAACAGTCTAGAAAACTTTTTAACGTATAATAAATCAGGAGGCAGAAATGTACAAAAAGGTCGATTCCGGAATGAACTTTTGCGAGAGAGAAAAAGACGTAATAGCATTTTGGAAACAAAACAAGATTTTCGAAAAGAGCGTAGAAAAAAATAAAGGTAAGGAGTCTTTCTCTTTCTACGACGGTCCGCCTACGGCGAACGGTAAACCGCATATCGGTCATATACTTACCAGAGTAATGAAAGATATTATTCCGAGATATAAGACCATGAAAGGGTATTACGTCGCTAGAAAAGCGGGATGGGATACTCACGGCTTGCCTGTGGAACTTGAAGTGGAAAAACTTCTCGGTATCGACGGTAAACCCGAAATAGAGAAGTACGGTATCGAACCTTTTATCAAAAAGTGTAAAGAAAGCGTATGGAAATATAAAGGCGAATGGGAGAGAATGTCCGACAGAGTAGGTTACTGGGTGGATATGGACAACCCTTATATCACTTATGACGACAACTATATCGAATCGGTATGGTGGGCGGTAAAGACTATCGCTGACAAGGGACTTATCTATAAAGGACACAAGATCGTACCTTACTGTCCCAGATGCGGAACGGCTCTTTCGTCGCACGAAGTTGCGCAAGGCTATAAAGACGTAAAGGAAAAATCCGTATTCGTCAAGTTCAAGAGAAAGAACAACGACGGCTATTTTCTCGCATGGACGACGACTCCGTGGACTTTGCCGTCCAACGTCGCTCTTTGTATGAACGGAGAAGAGAACTACGTTGAAATTAAAGTAGGCGAAGAAATATTCGTTCTTGCCGAAGCGCTCGCGCCTTCGCTTTTCGAAGAATACGAAGTGCTTAGCGTAAAACTTGGAAAAGATTATGAATACGAAGAGTATTTGCCGCTTTATAATACCAACGATACAAAGAAAAAATCTTATTACGTTACCAACGATTCTTACGTTACTCTTACAGACGGTACGGGTATCGTACATATTGCTCCCGCATTTGGCGAAGATGACTCAAAGGTCGGCAGAAAATACGATTTGCCATTCGTGCAAATGGTAGACGATAGGGGAAGATTTATCGCCGCTATGGGAGATTTGCAGGGCGTATTCGTAAAAGACGGAGACAAACTCATTATAAAGGATTTGGCGCAAAGGGGACTTTTGTTCAAGGAACTCTTGTTTGAGCACAGTTATCCGTTCTGTTGGAGATGCGACACTCCGCTTTTGTATTACGCAAGAT
>JAIEEW010000057.1 GCA_029067255.1 Clostridia bacterium
CGAACGACAGTACCGCTAAGCCCATCAACACGCTCGCTATTACAGTCCACGTCGTCATTGCCCATCCGAACAATCCAGTTCCCGCAGTTGCGTAGAACGTCTTGTATTTGCTCTCTACCGTTCTCTTATTCTCTTTTCTCTTACTTGCGTAGCCTATGCCTTTCGCTGTAAAGAGTAGTATCAATACTATACTTACTCCGCTCGCTATCGCTTGCCACCAATCCTTGAGTATTGCTACTGCTTTATCAAAATCTACGCTTCCGCTTCCGTTATTGTTATTATCTCCGTCGTTGCCATCTTTATTGCTGTCGTCCGGATTTTCAGGGTCTGTCGGGTCTTCGGGATTTATGGGATTATTCGGATCGTCAGGTTCATTCGGATTCTGGCTATCATCCTTGTACTCGAACTCATACTCTCCGCTTACGCTAGGCTCCGCCAGTACCGCTCCTTCGCTGTCCACAAACTCATAGTTCCCTACGTACTCTTCCTTTATCTTCGCTACTACCGTATACTTCTTTCCCCTTTCAAGTTTAGCAACGTCAGATATTATATTTCCTTCTTCGTCTTTATACTCATACTCTATTACTTCTTTTCCGTCTTCTATCTCCGGTATCTCTCCTTCCGTTTTCCATACCGCTTCTATCTTCGCTTTCTTTATCTCATATTCTATCTTATACTCGCTCAGTTGGTAACTCTCGCTGTACTCTTCTGCTATTTCCAACCTTACTTCATATCTTCCCGCGTCCGTCGGTATCTCTTCCAACTCCCTCCTGCTTCCGTCTTCTTCGATCTTATAATACCAACCTTTCACATACTCCATTCCCGGCACTCCCGCTTTGTACCATTCTCTTCCGTGTCCGCTTCCGTCATATTCATATTCCTTTCCCATTTCTATCTGGACTACAGGCGCTGTTGACCCTACCGTAAACGGCATTGCCTTAGTACCTTTTATTTCGTAGTTCTTTTCATACGCTCCCTTTACTACCGCCACTATCCAGTAATCTTTCTCTTCTCTTCCGTCGGGAACTTCTATACTCTCTTTGCTTACCGCTTCTCCGCTCATCGCTCCGTTTGCGTATCCTTCATCCGTATAGTACAAGTACTCCACCTTGTCGGTGTTGCTTACTTCCCAACTCCAGTATCTCTTCCCCTTTACGTCTTCTTCCGCCTTTCTCTCCCAGTCTAATTCCAACTCTCCTTTCTCTATCTCCCACTCGCGCGTCCATTCTACTTCGCCTTTGTACGTGCTTCCATTTCCTTTCTCCGGTCGGATATAGTTGTTCTTCATACTCTCGGACAACGTTATGGATACTACTTCCGCCGTATATACTCCTACTTCCATCTTTTTATTGTTCTTATAATTGAACGTCAATCCGTTGGGTATTCCCGTCATTACCACTTCATGATTCTTGTCGTTATACTTCAACGGCTTTGTATAATCCCACTTCACGTTGCTCAAATCCATCAACGCTTTATTTATTCTCCATTTCAACGTAAACTCGCTTGTTACTATGTCTATACTCGTATTCCCGTTCTTCGGACTTATCTTAAACGTTACCATATAATACTCCACTACGTTTCCGCTTCCTATCTTCACGTCTGTGGCGATTTCCGTTCCTTCATACTTGTAGTCTATGCTATCCCTTATGTCTTCGCTCAATTCGAGTATATTCACTTCAAAACTATACCCATATCCATTGTAACCTACGTTGAATACCCCGTCTATATCTAAATCGCTTTCGCTTACACTTTTGAACGTTCCGCCGTCTATGTTCGCATTCGCGTATCTCCATACTATATCCGAATTTGTAAGACTTATCTGCTTATTGCCTACTTTAAACTCCGTTTCGAAACTCAACGCATAGTTCTCGTTGGCGGCTATTCCTTCCGCCAGTTTAAGTATATATTTATACTCTCCTTTATCCGAAAGTCTTGGCAACTTTACCTTTATCTTATTATCCGTAGTAGACATCACCGGTTGTACGTCCACCTTTGTTTCCGTCGTTATACTTTCGCCTAAGTAATACCCTTCGAATCTCAACTTCCCTATATCTTCGTCTGCGCAATCCAACGTCAATTCATATTCCTTGCCCGTATATACTTCCGTGCTCCATAGACTGCTTGTCGTTACGATCAACTTCTTCTGGGATATATTGAACGTAAGCGTCTTAGGACTGGATTGATTATTATCCGTCCACTCCATGAACTCGGTATTCTTCAACGCTACCGTTAATTTATATCCTTGCGCTGCGTTTGTCGCCGATACTGCCCATGCTCCTGCGTTTTCTTCTCCCGCTGGTATCTTCTCAAACTCCGCTCCCGACGACGATGTTACAGTCACAAACTCTTCGTCATAATTCTCTACTTCTATATACTGCTTTGTACCCTTATACACTAGATTGCTTGTATCTGTAGCAAAGAGCAAGGGCGTTACGTGATACTTTAAGTAATAGGTATACGATTTCTCATCGATACTTCCGTCCGCCCAACATTCTCCGTCCTTTGGCTTAACCGTTACTACGTACTTGCCCACTTGATTTGCGCTAAATGACAATACCCCATTGGATACAGCATAACTTGGTACCGTAATTGACTCTGCCGTATTTAATCCTGTTGCCGTTATTTCTATATTTACTTTGCTTTCAATGACTTTATCTAACTCAAAAGTAAATTCTTCTCCATCGGCGTAATACTTCTTTGTATTCCCTTTCGTTTGCGGAGTAGGTACGTAAGCCATCTCGTCCGCTTTCGCCAAATTTAAGTGAAATGCCGGACGAACTGCAAAAGACTCTATAGCGCTATAACCCGCATCAACAGACCCGTTATATACAAGCGTATAGACGTGAGAATAATAACCATCAAATGCCGAACGTAGCCAAGAATTGACTCCCGCAGAATTGCCCCTTTGGTTCGCATTTGTATCCCATATTCCTGTACAAGTGTCTTCATACCAACCTGTTTCCGCCATTGACGGCAACCATATCCTATCGTTTCCCCATGCAGTATAATCCGACGTTCTCTGTTCTTGACTTAACTTAGAAGCATTAGGCGTCAATTGATAATTGTAGTTATTATTAGTTCCGGGATAGAACGATGAATCCATTACTTTATCTAATGCGTCATTATTAAAGTTCCATTCATATCTATTAGGACCGTCCGTAATGTAAGACGACGTTTCCTTTCTTTGCCACTCTACTTCAGCCGGCGTTACTATAAAATCCGTCAAACTGCTTTTATACGTTGCCGTATTCGGCATTGTAAACATTGCAAACGGATTGTCATACGACTGCGTCGCTCCCGTCGACGAAAGCGCGCTTATGGACGTCGCATACTTTCCGCCGTTATTTAATGTAACGGCTCTTATTCTGCTTGTACCATACATATTTGACGGATATTTTTGATTTGTTACTGCGCTCGAATTATCTTCGTAACTATTCCATTTAACTTCATCATAAATATTATTTTTAATGTTATAATTCGCCAACTGCGCCGAGTCTGTCAACCACAACGTTACTATTGGATCGCCCGTACCGTCCGCTTTTGTGTTGGATAAATACATCACGTTCCACGTCAAGCCGCCTATAGTAACTACTAAATCTTTGTTTTCGTTATATTTGCTACGAAAATCTTCACTAGTCTTTACCCCATTTGCGCCGCTTGTCGCGGACTTAACGTCCGCATACGTCGCGCCGTCTTCGCTCAAAAGCGCAGAATATAACTTACTTAACTGATTTCCGTCAAATATCTTTTCCTTTTCTTCATAATTATCCACTAATAAATTGCCTAGATCCTTAACCTGTTGCAAGTCGCTTATTGCTTCCGCTCTTTCATATGGCATAAAGAACGACATCGCGCTTACAATACATAAGCACGTTATTAAAATAACAGTCAGCGCAAAATATCCTTTTATTTTTCTCTTCCTTATATCCATTGTATCCCCGTTTTATCGACGGTCAGCAAAAGTGTACTTTTACTGACCGTCGAATTCTCTCTAAAATCAGCCTTTTTTACGACATTTTTTCATAATAATTATATCAAAAAGCGCGTATTTTTGCAATATCTTTGGGTCAGGAAAAGTACACTTTTCTTGGAATTTTGTAAAATATTTTTGAAAATAGAAATAATTTGGCTATTGCGAGTACTGTAATAAAAAAACCGCTTTATTTGCGGCCATCATTTTACAATCAAATCTATATAAATAATCTAAATAGAGTCTTAAATAATATAAACTTATAAATACCCAAATCCGTTTCTTTGCGGAGCGCACATATTAAGCGATAGCATAAGCGCTATCATTACCCAAAGGACTACTCCGTAAAAAATACTGGTTTTGAAAGCCTTCTTATAAACGTCATTTTTAACAACGAAAAACAACGCGATAGCGAGCGGCGGCAACAACACTCCTGCCAAAAAGCAAAGATCCTTCAAAGTCTTGGACATCAAACGTTCTCCTTATTAATCAAAGACTTTACTTTGACAAGACGAACGATATTGCTACGCTCGTTTTCATCGAGTTTCATAGTAATAAACTTTATGGTTTCTTGAAGTTGCGGTATCATAACGTATTCAAGCGCGTTTACTCTTCTACGGTTTTTCTCTATCTCAATGGCAAGCATGTTACAAGTCTTTTCAACTTCAGCAAGTTTCACCATCTTTTCCAACATTCCGCCCATAACTTCTATCGAACTGTCGAGTTCTGCCGTAACCGACGAAAATGAATACGGATATTTATCTTTACTGTCGCTTTGTTTGACTCTTATTACCGGAACTACTACGCTCATAACGTTTTGCGAATCCATTTCGAGTTTTACAGTCTTAGCCGGCATCGCCACCGCTTCCTGAACTACGGCGTCGTCGCTGACTGCCTTAGCGACAATAAAAGTAGTAAGGGCGGCGGAAAGTTCCTTCTCCACCTGCTCTCTTAAACTCTTATTCTCTTTGGCGTACTCCATAAATCTGCGAATCATTTCGTCAGACTTATCTTTGAGCAACTTGTGTCCTCTCTGAGCGGTCTTCAATCTGGCTTTTAGCCTTTTTAATTCCATTCGAGTAGGATTTACTTGTAATCTTCCTGCCATAGTTTCGCCTTATAATTGTTTATTTATATTGTAATATCCATATATTGAACAATGTTCAGTTTGCCATTTTTCATTTCAAATACATAATAGCATTTTATAGATGTGAATCACTACAATATCTGAAATTTACCTTATTTATCATCTGATACGGTCATTTCTCTAGCATTCTTTATAATATAATTATAAAGACCTTTTATTGAACAGTGTTCAATTCTCTTTTTCCGCTTCTATCTTTGCTTTTATAGGATCGTAATACTTCTCCAAATGCTTATCTTTAATGCGCTTCATTTCAGATCTGGGAAGTAATGCAAGCAATTCCCATCCTATTTGCAGAGTTTCTTCAATACTTCTGTTTGTATAGAAGCCTTGATTGATATATCTCTTTTCAAATTCTTCCGCGAAATAAGCGTACTGTCTGTCAAGCGGAGTCAATGCCGCGTCGCCGAGAATCGCAGAAAGTTCTTTACATTCCTTGCCCCTTGCGTACGCCGAGAACAACTGGTTCATATTGCCAGAGTGATCTTCTCTAGTGACTTACCTTCGCCTATAC
>JAIEEW010000058.1 GCA_029067255.1 Clostridia bacterium
AACTTCCATAGTTTTGAGTTCTTCCTGCGCTTCCATCATTTCCTGTTGCATTTTCTGCGCTTGACGCATGAGTTGTTGCATATTTCCCATTCCGCCGCCGAATCCACCAAATTTTGCCATAATATCTATCTCCTTATTGATTGTTATTTTTATTGTTTTTCCCCGAAGAATCCGTAATATTTACCATTTCTTCGTCAAATAAATTCTGTACAATTTGAATATCTTTATTGAGCGCTTCTTCTTTATTAAAATAGTTTATTTTCAAAGAAGTAATCTCAAAGTATCTTTTCTTTATAGTATTCTCAAAAAGTTGCAAATACTGTCTTATTGCAGGCAAATTCTTCTCGTTGTCCACGTTTATTGTCAAAACTCCGTCTGCGAACGACAAATCTTCCGACGCGTACGTTGCCGCGCAAGCGTAAGCCTGTTGCGACTTCGCGCTCGCTCTTACCGTATTGAGAAGATATCCCCACACTTCACCCAAATCGAGTTTGAGCGACTCGTCTATTTCTCCGTAATGTCTTGCGATAGTACGAACTTTAGATTCCACGTCTTTTAACCTTCTCAACACAGCGTCCTGATCCAAATCAATTGTCGGATCGCACGCTTTGACAACGCTCATTTCAAGCATTACCGTAGGAGAAGACGACGCTCTAAGCAAAGATTCTATCCCCACGAAAATTTCTATAATACGCACGAGAGAATCGTTATCTGTTTTGTCTGACAAAGCGTATAACTCGTCGTATATATCTTTTGGCAAAGAAAGAAATCTATTGGCATTGCTGCAATTTATTATATACAGCATATTGCGCATCATCTTTGCAACGTCTTTTGCAAGCAAACCAACGCTCTTACCCAAAGACAGAATCTTGTCCGTAACTTCCAACGCTTTTTTTGCATCGTGGTCTACGATTGCCGAACAAAGTTCTACGATCATTTTAGGAGAACTTGCTCCCAAAACTTCCAAAACGTCATCATACGTCAACTTTTCGTTTGTATACGAAAGACACATATCTGCCACCGAAAGCATATCTCTAACGCTTCCGTCGCCCGCTTCCGCAATCGCTCTGACCGCTTCTATTTGATATTCCCTACCTTCTTTATCTAAGATAGAAGACAAGTATCCCGCCAACTCCGCCGTCGACAACAGTCTGAAATCAAAACGCATACATCTTGACAAAATCGTTTGCGGCAACTTATGCACTTCGGTTGTGGCAAGTATAAACACTGTATAAGCAGGCGGTTCTTCCAACGTCTTCAACAATGCGTTGAACGCCTGCATCGTCAACATGTGAACTTCGTCTATAATATAAACTTTATATTTACACGACGCCGGAACATATTTGACTTTTTCTATAAGATCTCTTATATCGTCTACACTATTGTTGGAAGCAGCGTCCATCTCTAAGATATCCATATTATTGGCGCTTATCAACGAACGGCATACTTCGCATTCTCCGCAAGGAGAACCGTCAGGAAGCGGAGAAAGACAGTTGATCGCTCTAGCAAAAATTTTGGCGGTAGACGTCTTTCCCGTTCCCCTTGTACCCGTAAACAAGTATGCGTGAGAAATCTTCTCTCCCAACACTGCGTTTGCCAAAATCTTTATAATGTGTTTTTGACCCAACATTTTGTCGAAAGTGTCGGGTCTGTATTTTCTGTAAAGCGACGTATATGCCATATCTCTTTATACCTTCAAAGGCTATCAGAAGATAGCCTTTATAAATTTGATGCGATTTAACGTAATATATTATTCTTCGCTCTTGTCTTCGGTTGTCGTAACTTCGTCGGTCTTTTCGGTTTCTTCTGCCGAGCCTACCCACATAGTTTCTTTATCAGCGCTTTCTTTTGCGATAGCGTCTGCTTGAGCAATAAACTCTCTTACGCTGTCTACGCTTTCCCAACCGAGAATCTCGGCAATTTCTTTATATGTTTTTTCCTGAGTCTTAGGATCCACAAGTTTGAGTTCTTCTACAAACTCGCTCGCTTCCGCTTCATTCATACTTCCTGCCGCTTTCTTTCTCGCAAGCACTCTGCAAACCGCTTCTACCTGTCTCTTTTCGGTAAACGTATAGAAGAACAACGGAATTGCGCAAGCCGCCATCGAAAGTCCGCATAGAAGCGTAGTAGCCATCCAGTTGTTGCTGATAACGCTGTTGTAAGTCGCAAGTTCTTCAGCAGTCATTTGATTTATGATATCTTGATTAACTACCTTGCTCGAATTGTCGTAACCTGCCAAACCGAGTACCAACAACGTAACGAATGCGGTCAACGCCATACCTATCTTAGAGATAAGCGTCTGCATCGAGAAACATATACCTTCCGCTCTCTTACCCGTTTTATCTTCGAGATAGTCTATAGAGTCCGCTATCATTGAATATGTAAGTATATTGCTGAATCCTGACGGTATACCCGCTATAATGATTATTATATAGAAGAATACTTGGGCTACAGGACTCTTTCCGCTTGAAGGCAATCCTATGAAATACAATACTACGAGCAATACTCCGCCTATAAGATGCGACCATATCAATATCGTCTTTTTACCGAATTTCTTCGAAAGTATCGGAGTAAGCAACGTTGCCGCAAGTCCGCCGGGAACTACAAGCAAGAAGATTATTGAAGCCAAACCTTCGTTTAGGAAGTTGTACTTCGCGATATAAACCGCTGTGGTCATATAAATTGTACGAAGACCGCCCAATACTCCGACCAACATCATGATAAGTACTGGTTTGTTCTTCATAAGAAGTTTTAGGTTATCTTTAAGTTTAACCGTTTCTTTGGCTTCATAGAATCTCTCTTTGGAGTTCTTGAATCCCAGCCAGAACGTAGGCATCGCCAACAGTACGCAAACTGCCGCGATAACAACGTACAGCCATGGCAACATTTCTTTAGTAACGGGGAAAGTTTGAGTGTCCGGATTAGTGTCTACGATAACAGGTATCGCCACCGATACGAGTCCGCTTCCTATCGTCGAGAAAAGACGCGCAATCGTCAAAAGAGTGTTTCTCTTATCAGTATCCGATGTCATCGAAGACGCAAGTCCCCAATAAGGAACGTCCAAAGACGTATACGCAATTCCCCACATAAGGTATATTATCGTAGAATATGCGAATTTTGCGTTAGCCGACCAGTTGAAGGACGTAAACAAAAGAATTGTCAATACGGCAATAGGTATAGGCGAGAACATAAGATAAGGTCTCATCTTACCCCACTTGCTGCGAGTTTTATCAACAAACGTACCCATAATAGGATCGTTGAAAGCGTCGAACAATCTTGCCGCAAGGAACATTATCGAAAGCGGTATCGCGCCCGCGCCGACTACTTCCGTCATATAGACCATGAAGAAAGTGGTAACTAATTGACAAATAATGTTCTGTCCCAGTCCCGCTACGGAATAAGACAAAACTTCTTTCGGTTGCATCTCTTCTTTCTTTGCAGGGTCGGTACCCAACATCTTGCAAAGAAATTTGTTTTCATTGATTGAAGCCATAATTCTCTTTCCCTTAATGCAATTTCATAATTTTTTTACATTATATTTATGATAACACAATTTGTATTTACGGTCAATGACCTTTTATAAAATAATTATTATAATATAAATATTTTACAAATCTTGAGAGATATTTATCAATCTGAGTGATAAATTATCTCTTTTACCGTTTATTCAATACATAATATTCCCCGTAAAGTGCAAATATTTTGTCTATAAATCTCTCCTAAAAGTATAATTTTGACAAACCGCATAATTAAAGACAAATTTGTCAACAATATCAATCGCCTGATAAATCGCATATTATTTATTAGGACTAACGCTTGTGGAGTATATCATGATAAAAAGAGGAGAACTTTATTACGCAGACCTTAGTCCGGTCGTAGGCAGTGAACAAGGCGGTATTCGGCCCGTACTCGTTGTGCAAAACGACGTAGGCAACAAATACAGTCCGACCGTCATTGCCGCCGCTGTTACAAGTCAGATAAACAAGGCGAAATTGCCCACTCACATCGAACTTTCTGCTAAAGAATACGGACTCCAAAAGGATTCTGTCGTTTTACTTGAACAAATACGTACTTTGGATAAAAAGCGATTGAAAGATAAGATAGGCGAAGTGCCTGTCGACACTATGCAAAAGATAAATCAGGCGCTTATGATAAGTTTGGGCTTCTATTGAAATAAATTCACTTTCGGGAGAGTCGCCGTATTCTCACGCTTCTCTCCCGTCTGCAAAATACTTATCTTATAAAATTAGTGCGAATTCCGCTTTCATTCTTAGGCGCGTCGATGCCGTTTTTCTTACCGCAATCAATACATTTCATAAGCCACGCAAGATTTCTTGCTCCGTTGCGCATTGTCTGCAAGCCTTCTAAATCTTGCTCTACGTGCTCCGGAGCGTTGCCGTGAACCATATTCCAGTAACTCGACGAAGCGATAGGCATTTGCGCTATAGTAAAATACTTATTCAGTACGTCCAAAGACGCGGTCGTTCCTGCCCTTCTTGCGCTTGCGACAGCAAAAGCGGGTTTATGTTTGAAGACTCTCGATCCTGCGTAAAATACTCTGTCGAGAAGGGAAAGTATTCTACCGCTCGGATGAGCGTAATATACCGGAGTTCCAAATACGAATCCGTCGCATTCTTTGGCTTTTTCTATAAGTTTGTTTACTATATCGTCGCCAAATACGCAAGTATTGTTTTTAAGCGTTTTAGCGCACTGCATACAGCCTACGCAATCTCTTATGGGATTTGCTCCAACCTGAAAAATCTCACTCTCTATCCCTTCTTCCGAGAGAGTTTTTGCAACTTCCTTCAACGCCCTGTTCGTACAGCCGTTGGGATTTGCGCTTCCGTTGATAAGTAATACTTTCATTTTTCTACTCCTTTACATTTATATCTGACTCTTATAAACATCT
>JAIEEW010000059.1 GCA_029067255.1 Clostridia bacterium
CCAAAGTGAACGCCTGCCTCTAAAAGGCTTTTCATTGTTACTACTGCCATTTTAATTTCTCCTTTTTTTGTTTATTCTTCCTCGAAATTTTCGCTTTCGGCAACTTGTTGGCAAACAAGCAACTGCCTGTGCTGACTTCGAGTGTTTATTTTACTGTTTGATATTCTACCATATTATAAAAGCGTTTGGCAAACGAATTTATATACAAATATTTATTATTTATAATAATATCGTAATTTGCCGAAGTTTTACCTTTCTGCGCTTTCACTTCCCTCTATCGCGTCGATAGCCAAAGAAAGTTCCAATCTTTTTCTCATCATTTCGCAAGAAATATCGTAAGGCTTACTCATACTTCCGGCAAAATTCAAATTGTTAGCCACGCAACCGCCGCTGCAATAATACTTCGCTATACAGTTTTGACAATCAGGTTTGTTTGTTACGATATTTTCAGCAAATTTTTCCGATATACTCAAATCTATCTTGCCGTCAAATACGTTGCCCATATAATAATCTTTATTTTCAGCAAACTGATGGCAAGGATATATTCCGCCTGTAGGCGTTACTGCAAGATATTCGCAGCCGGAGCCGCACCCTGTCAATCTTTTTACAAGACAGGGACCGCCTTCTAGGTCTATCATAAAATGGAAAAAGTTGAACCACTTGTCTGTCTTGCGTCTGTCTATGTAGTTTTCAGCCAAACGCTCGTATTCTTTCAATATCTTCGGCAAATGTTCTTTTGTTATTTTCAAATCTTCAATATCCGTAACGACAGGCTCTATTGATATCTGATCAAAGCCCATATCGTTGAGAGCAAGCACGTCGTCGGCAAAATCAAGATTACGCGCCGTAAACGTCCCCCTTACGTAATAAGACTGGTCCTTTCTTACTTTGGCAAATTTTATAGCGTTGTTCGCTATCAGCGAATAACAATCTTTTCCATTTACAGCCTTGCGCACTGCGTTGTGAACGCATTCTCTACCGTCTATGCTCAATACGACGTTATGCATTTCTTCATTCAGCCAGTTTATAGTATCGTCATTTAGAAGCACGCAATTCGTCGTCATTGTAAAATGAAAAGTCTTTCCCGAATCTTTCTCTCTTTCCCGAGCATATTTTACAATGGATTTTACTACAGATAGATTCATCAAAGGCTCGCCGCCGAAAAAGTCAACTTCGAGATTTGCTCTCTTTCCCGAGTTTGCAATAAGAAAATCTATCGCTTTCTTGCCGACTTCTTCAGACATATACGCTCTTTCGGTAGTATGATAAGTTCCTTCATCCGCAAAACAGTACTTGCACCTAAGATTACAATCGTTGCAAATATGCAGACATAACGCTTTTATCTCTCCAATTCTCTTACGCTTCGCATAAACATCGCAAGGAGTATTCAATATGCCGGCTTTTTCCAACTCGCAAAACTCTTTTTCAAGTTCCGCCAAATCTTCAGAAGTAATCGCCGAGAAGTCAAAAATTTCCTTCTCGTCTATCAATTCTCCGTATTTTTTTTTTGCATACAAAAAAGCGACGTAATCCACGTTATGCAGACTGCCGCTTTCTACGTCCCAAATAAAATGATAAGTCCTGCCGTGATAACAGAAATTAAAAGCGTGTACCATTTATTTTAAGGATAATTAAATCAAAGGTTTTCTTGTAGCGTTTATCTTTTCGTCGCGATTTTTACAACTCTGGTTTCCTACCGTGCAAGAAGTCTTGCAAGCGGACTGACAACTGGATTGACATTCTCCGCAACCGATATTTCCGCTTTTTTTCATAGAATTTGTTACAATGCTGTTGATATGTTTCATATTTTCTCCATTATAGCGTTGTTTTATTTCTTATATAATATAATAAACTCAACTATTTTGCAAGTATTTATATAACTTCTTTTAAATATTTTATCAATATTATATAAAGAATTCATCTTTTAACGAACTTTTGATAAAGTCAACTTCTAGTTTCAATGACTTTTTTAAACTTCCATCTTCCAATCTATCTACCCTATTCTCAAAGCAATTGACCAATTCATTAGACCTAAAATGCTTTGACAAATCAATAATTAATATTGATAGTAAAAGCAACTCGTCCGCATTGCAAGTATTATAATAATCGACAGTATCGTTAAGATTTACAGAAAATTCTGCTAAAATCTTTTTATCGTTTTCCCTAAATCTAGCAATTACATCTTCTGTCTTATTCTGTTGGAGTTCTTTAAATAACTTTTGTTGCTGCATTATAAGTTGTTGCAAATTTTCTCTGTACATCATATTTTTTCCTTTTGACAAATACTGCATTAATAAATTTGACAGCTCAATTATAC
>JAIEEW010000006.1 GCA_029067255.1 Clostridia bacterium
ATATTAATGTTAGATACATTGACATTAAAATTTAATATGATTATAATAAAAATCAAAGAAATTGAATATTGAAGCAATTTGAGAAAAACTAATATGAAAAAATTTGTAAAATCAGTTTTTATAATTCCTATAATTATTATAATCTCAATAGTATTATTAATAGTTGGCGGAGTAAATAGAAATGATACGCTTTTTAAAGCGGGAACAATTATTTTAACCGTCGCTATTCCCATTACTATGGTAATTATGGTTGGCGTCGGACTGGTTTTGATGATTACCGGTAAATCGGACGATAATGACAATGACAAGACGAAAGACGATGCTGCAAGCGAAAGAGAAAAAGAGTACAACGAGTTAAAAGACGTGAATACTTCTTATCGCTATGATAATAAAGTTAAAGAATCTAAGTATATAGCGCGACATGCAGCAAAAAACTACAAAAATTCTACTAATAAGGAAAAAGTATTTGGTTGGGTTTTTCTCAGTTTTTTACTATCCAACATTATTTTAACGATTTTGTTTGGTTTTTTCAATATCAAATTAGGTGCGATTATTTGTTTCTCTCTATTTGTCGGCACTATAATAATAGCGATTATTGTAAATTCAATAAAGGAAAAGATTTCTATGAGCGCAAAGGTCTATACTAAATCAAAGGATAGAGAAATGGTATGCGGTAAAGTCAAAAATTGTCTTTTATCAAGTACAAGGAGCGTAGGCGGCGGACATGGAAATTCCACATCAAGAATCACAAAAGTTGTTTATAAAGTTACAGTAACGGCGGAAGAAAAAGATTATATTGCATTTTCCGAAGATTTCTACGAAGTAGACGAGCCTGTGGTTATTGCTAAATTAGGCGGGCATAGAGCGGCTATCGTAGATATAGATAAACTGCGCGAAGAAACGCAAGAGAAAATAAAAAATCTATTGAATAATAACGATTGATAATGTAAAATATTTATAATATATAATAATTAGCGGAGAAAAAGATAAAAAAGCATTGTGTTTGAATTTGACTTTTGGTATAATTAGGATAGCAAAATTCAAGGAGAAATATTATGGCTTACGAGCAAATGGAAGTTTTGGAAATATTCGACGAATTTGAAACTAAGATGAACAAGAGTATTTCATCTCTTCAATATGAATTCAACAATATAAAAGCAGGTAGAGCGAATCCGCATATTCTTGACAAAATCGTTGTTGATTATTATGGCGTTCCTACGCCGTTAAAACAGATCGGCAATATTCAAACGCCGGAAGCGAGAGTGTTGATGATCACAGTATGGGATACGTCTATTCTTAAAGAAGTTGAAAAGGCGATAATCGCCGCTAATACGGGAATTACTCCCAACAATGACGGTAAAGTTATTCGAATGATTTTTCCGGAACTTACTCAGGAAAGAAGAAAGGAACTCTGCAAAAATTTGAAAGCGACGGCGGAAAACACTAAAGTGGCGCTCAGAAACGCAAGAAGAGATATTAACGATTCTATTAAGAAATTCAAAAAAGACGCTTTAATTTCCGAAGACGAAGCAAGCCTTTACGAAAAAGACGTTGATAAGAAACTTGCCGAACAGATAGACGTTGTAGACAAAATGAGCAAAGAAAAGGAGCAGGAAATACTTTCTGTATAATATTTGTTTGTTTTGGAAATGTAACTATAAACCCGAAAACCGACGCAAGCGGATAAAAGTCTGCTTGCAGTTAATTTAAGGAACAGATGGAAAAACAGTTGAAGATACCTGAACACATAGCATTTATTATGGATGGCAACGGTCGTTGGGCTGCTGAACGCGGACTTTCGCGAAGCGATGGACACAGACAGGGGGCGGAAGCGCTTAAAACAGTTGTTCAAGCATGTTCTGAAAGGGGTATAAAGGTTGTCAGCGTATACGCATTTTCATGCGAGAACTGGTCGCGTCCGCAAGCGGAAATAAAATTTTTGTTTTCTCTTATTACGCAGTTTGCTAAAAAGGAACTAAAGAAGTATGCGGACTCAGGATATCGCGTAAGATTTAGCGGGGATTTAACTCAACTTCCTAAAAGCACACAAAATGCTATAAAGAAAGTTATGGATCTTAGCAAAAATAATACGGGAATAGTAGTCAATATCGCTTTGAATTACGGTGGAAGACAGGAAATTACACGCGCGGTAAACAAAATCTTGCAATCAGGTATTAGAGAGATAGACGAGCAGATGCTTGAAGATTGTCTTTATACTGCAGGACTTCCATCTCTGGATTTATTAGTAAGGTCGAGCGGGGAAAAGCGACTTAGCAATTTTATGTTGTGGCAGTGCGCTTACAGCGAATTGATTTTTACAGATAAATATTGGCCTGATTTCGACGGAGATACTTTGACTGAGATTTTGGAAGAGTATTCAAGAAGGGATAGAAGATTTGGAGGAATTAAGTAATGTTGAAAAGAATACTTACCGCCGTCGTGTTGCTTGCGGTTGTGTTCGGTACGATTTTGGGATTAAGACAAGTTTATGTTGAATTTGCCGATCTTGTAGCCGTTGCAATTTGCATTCTCGGAGTATACGAAATGGCGCAAGCGTTCAAAAAAGCGGAATACAATGCAATAAAAGGGAGTTTAATAAGCGGATGCGTAATTATTTATCCTTTGATATTGCTATTTGAAAAAACACTTGGGAAAGGAGAACTCGGCGTAATTATTTCCATAGTTTTCGCTCTTATGATAGCGATATCGGAATTTACGCTAATACATAAATTTGAACTCAAAGATTTGCTTGCTACCGTGTTTATCCTTATATATCCTTTAGGGATTTTTTCGACGTTGGTGTTGATAAATCACAGTAGTTACGGTCTTTTAGGAATATTCTTGGCGTTGTTGATTCCTATTATGACGGATACTATGGCTTACTTTGTGGGCATAACGTTCAAAGGTAAAAAACTGTGTCCGAACATTAGTCCTAAAAAGACTATAAGCGGCGCGATAGGCGGAGTGTTGGGCGGTATTATCGGAGCAATGCTCGTATTTGTACTTTTCGACGTAACCGGACTGTTTGTAAACTTTAATAACGTTGGATTGCTCAAACTTACGGATTCGTTGGGCGCGTCTGCTGGAATTTACGTTGCTGTCGGACTTGTCGGCGGAGTATTGAGCGAACTCGGCGATCTAGGCGCAAGTTGGATAAAAAGAAAAGCCGGAATCAAAGATTTTGGCAAGATATTTCCGGGACACGGCGGAATAATGGATAGACTGGACAGCATAATATTTACGTTGCCAGTCGTATTGTTTTTGATAAGTATAGTTTCGGCGGTAAACGCCGCTTAATAGCGTATGAAAAAAAGATTAACCATTTTGGGAAGTACAGGGTCCATAGGCAAACAGGCGTTAGAAGTAGTGGACGAGTATCCAAACAAGTTGAAAATTGCGGGTTTGTGTTGCAATTCATGCGACACAATAATTGAGCAAATTGAAAAATATTCTCCTGAATTTGTTGCGGTACTCGATTGCGATCTTGCAGATAAGATAAAACGAATTTTTCCCAAAATCGAAGTATTTTGCGGCGAAGTTGGTGTAAGTAGCATAGCGGAGAAGAAAGTCGATCTAGTACTTAACGCTTTGGTGGGCATTAGCGGACTAAAACCGACACTTAGAGCGATAGAAGCGGGAAATAACATTGCGCTTGCAAATAAAGAGACGCTTGTGGCCGGCGGCGAATTGGTAATGCCGTTCGCCAAAGAGAAAGGTGTGGATATCCTTCCTGTGGACAGTGAGCATAGCGCTATATGGCAATCTTTGACTGCAAAAAACGTATCAAAAATTTTGCTTACGGCAAGCGGCGGCGCATTCAGAGATTGGAGCGAAGATATGCTTTTAGAAGCGAAAGCATACGACGCGCTAAAACATCCTAATTGGGATATGGGCGCAAAGGTTACTATAGACAGCGCAACGTTGATGAACAAAGGCTTAGAGATCATAGAAGCAATGCATTTGTTTGGGGTAGACGCCGACGATATAAAAGTATTGGTTCATAGGCAAAGCGTAGTACACAGCATGGTCGAATATGCTGACGGAAGCGTAATCGCTCAAATGAGTTATCCTGATATGCGTTTGCCAATACAGATTGCTTTGCTTTATCCAGAAAGGGGGAATTTTGCATTTCAAAAGTATGATTTCATAGGAAAATCGCTCACTTTCGAAGATGTAGACGAGAAAAAATTCCCTTGTCTTGCAATAGCGAAATTTTGCGCGAAAGAAAAAGGCGTCGCGCCTGTAATC
>JAIEEW010000060.1 GCA_029067255.1 Clostridia bacterium
AGTAGTGGGTTCTAACATACATTACTGATGTATATATTTGGATCTGCTTTTAATAAGTTCGTCGGATGCTTCGCTGTGTACTTAGAGTACGACAGGGCGGTTGAGATCCAAAGAAAAAATTCCCAAAATGGATTTTGCGTCGACAACGTATCTGCCGCATCTCAAATCCATGTCAAAATCAAATTGAGATATGATATTGACGAAAGACTTAACGCTTTCGGTAGTATTGAGCAACAATGTTATAGATTTCATACAAACTCCTAATATTTAACGAAACAATAAGCATTTGCCGACGTTTTTTCGACAACAACATAATTATTATATATCAATAAATACATTTTTTCAAGCGAGTTGGATATATTTTTTAATTTATTACTCGCTTGATATTTTTAATATTGTATTGTATAATAAATTTGTATATTGCGTTGGGAAGTTATCGCGGCGTAAAATATAAACACACCGGAGATGAAACTATGGTAGAGTTATCACCGCAGAAAGCGTACAATATTTTTTTGGATTACTGCGACGAAATGGCAAGGTCGACTTATATACTTTCGACGACGGCTATAAAAAATCTTTTGAGATTTATTGCCAACACGCCTTGCCTTTACAACTATGTCGAAAAGTGTAATTCCAGCATAAGATTTAGAGAGGAGTACGGAAAGTTCTTCGGCGAAAACGGCGTAAACATACCGTCCGATCCAATGGCTGTCGTGTCGGTCGTAACGGCGCTACTGTTTGATTTCGACAGAAACAACGTCGACATCGACAGGTTTTTGCGCAGGAATTATAAGTACGACGACTATGGTACTTGTTATCAGCAGTTTTGCAATACGGTGCTTGTAGCGTACGCGAGAGCGTTTGGCGGAGTAGTGGATTATAAAGAAAAAGTAGTCGAAGCGGTGGAAGAAAAACCGATAGACAATCTCGTTAAGGAGAACGCTACGCCTTACGTCAACAAAATGATGCGTATCGTCGACGAAGATCCTAATCTTTCCGACGAAACGAAAGAAGATTGGCTTACGATTCTCGACGGACTTAATTTCTCATTTGATCTTTCGAGAGCCAAAATGATTAAGGCGATGTGGATAGGCGTGTATTCGGTAATAAAAAAATACCGTCCCGTTCAGTCGTATTTGCGCGAAGTGAAAAAGATTCTGGAAGACTTTGCGTTGATATAGGAATATGAAAATACAAGACAAACAAAACGCCGTAAAGACTATAAACAAAGTGGCGACTGTTACTATTGTAGTAAATCTGTTGCTTGCGGTGGGTAAATTCGTTGCCGGTTTTGTAGGCAACAGTACGGCTATGATTTCCGACGCCGTCCACTCGGCGAGCGACGTCGCGTCTACAGTGATAGTGTTGATAGGCGCGAGAATAGCGGTAAAAAACGAAGATAAAGACCACAATTACGGTCATGATAAATTTGAAAGCATTGCGTCGATAATTCTCGCTATGATGCTTTTCGCTACTGCGCTTATGCTAGGTTACGCAGGTATAAAAAGCGTGATAAACGCGACGAAAGGGGAGTTTGTAAAACCGTCGTACGTTGCGCTTGTTGCCGCAATCGTATCTGTTGTAGTCAAAGAAGGAATGTACTGGTATACGATATTCTATGCAAAGAAACTTGATTCGCAGGCGTTGAAAGCCGACGCTTGGCATCACCGTTCGGACGCTTTTTCATCAATAGCGGGTTTTGTGGGAATACTCGGAGCAATATTAGGCGCGCTTGTACTCGAAGGTATCGCAACGGTGCTTATCGCTCTTTTGATAATCAAAGTATCTTACGATATCGTTAAAGTCGTTTTACGTCAACTTACAGACCATGCCGCTTCCGACGAACTTTACGGTAAAATCTATAAAACTATCAACGAAGACAAAGACGTAAAAAATATCGATTTGTTAAAAACTCGAATTTCCGGTTCCATAATCTACGTTGAAGCGGAAATAGCCGTAGATTCGACGCTCAATATCGTCGACGCTCACGAAATTGCGCAAAGGGTACACGATAATATAGAAAGCACTTTTGAAGAAGTCAGACATATCGTAATACACGTCAATCCGTTTTTTGAAAACGAAGATACGCAAAATGACGGGGAGTAGCGTATTATTTGCGTACGGACGAAAAGCCTAATAAAAATATATAATTATTTATCAATATTATACGTAAGCAAAGCCGATATTGCATTTTTGCAATATCGGTAAATTATTTGTTGAGCATTCTATTCGTTTACGCAGAGTACGTCGTTGGCGTCTAAATCGAGTACGGAGCATATATTCGCAAACGTTTCAAGCGCGGGCAATTTATTCTTGTGTATATAAGAAGAAATGGTCTGTTGACTAACTCCTAATTGACTTGCCAGTTCTGTTTGCGTCAGTCCGCAATTTTTTATTGCTTCAGCCAACATTTGTTGTATAGATACCGATTTTAATATTTTTATCAACCTAATTATAAGATAGTCCAACCGTCCGGTACGAAAAGTTGAGAAAAGACTCTTACGCAGTATCTGTCCGTAAAAGAAGAAATGTAGTCGCATACGACTCTGTCTTTTGGATATTTATCAAGTAGTGATTTGTAAAAGTCGGGAAGTTTGTCGATATTGTTGATATAATAGTCAAAAATCATTTCTATCATTTTGACTGCTTTTACTTCCTGACTTTTTGCTTGTGAGTTGAGATAAACTCTGTCAAACATAAACTGATGTAATTTTTCTGTCGCTTCTTTGAAATCGGGAGACTGCTGGACAGTCGGTTTGTCCCAACTGGTTTTTACCATATCCAAAATCAAGTTGTTGATACGTCGGGATTTGCTTTCGCCGAGTACTGATATGCAGTCTTTGGGCAAATCGTCGTTGGAAATAACGCCGCCCCTAATCGCGTCTTCTATATCGTGATTGATATAAGCGAATCTGTCGGCATACTTGACAATTTCACCTTCAAGCGTAGTAGGGCGATCGTTATATTTGTGGTTGGCTATACCGTCCCTTACTTCAAAAGTCAAATTCAATCCTTTGCCGTTGTTTTCAAGAAGGTCTACTACGCGTTTGCTCTGTAAGGAATGAACAAAGCCGCCGTCGACAAGTTCGTTGAGTTGTCTCTCTCCTGCATGTCCGAAAGGAGTATGGCCCAAATCGTGTCCGAGCGCAATCGCTTCGACAAGGTCTTCGTTGAGCCTGAGCGCTCGCGCTATCGTGCGACCGATTTGCGAAACTTCCAAAGTATGAGTCAAGCGCGTGCGGTAGTGATCGCCTTCGGGGGAGAGAAAAACTTGAGTTTTGTGTTTTAATCTTCTAAATGATTTGCAATGCAAGATTTTATCTCTGTCGCGTTGAAATTCGCTGCGAAGTTGACAGGGTTCGCAATCGCGGAGCCTGCCTTTTGAGTTCGCCGAAAGAGTCGCGTAAGGCGAGAGCGTGTGTTTTTCTATATCGCAAATATGTTGTCTTACATTATTCATATAATTATTATACTATATTGTTATTATAAATGTCAACGGGCGAGAAAATCCAAAGAGTGTCGGATATTATCAGAACTAGAGCGTACGTAAAAACTAAATCGCGTTACGAGTTCAGTCGGACTTATATATTGATTCTATATTGAACTAGATTTCTCCACTACGGTCGAAATGACGGGAGAGAAGATATACTTAATCTATTCTACTGTAATATTGAGAGTAC
>JAIEEW010000061.1 GCA_029067255.1 Clostridia bacterium
CCTTTGAAAAATGCTAGAAACGCCGTCGCGGGAGCGATAAGAAATCTAGATCCCAAAGTTACCGCGTCAAGAAAACTCGAAGTGATCTGTTACAACGTCAATTATATCGAAAAAGACTTTGAAAAGGGTAGCGATATGATAGATTTTCTTGCCCGCAATAAGTTTAAGATAAGCGAGAAATTCGACCTATACGCAGAAAAACAACGCCTTATTGACGGGGTTGATAAAATTGCCGAAAAGAGAGATTCTTTAGATTTTCTTATTGACGGAGCAGTCATAAAGGTAGACGATACCGCGATACGCGATCAGTTGGGATATACCGAAAAATTCCCTAAATGGGCGGTAGCGTACAAATTTCCCGCTCAGGAAACTACCACTACTTTAAAAGACGTAATATGGCAGGTCTCCCGTACGGGCAAACTCAATCCTTTGGCTGTTTTGGAACCTGTAGATTTGGCTGGGGTAACGGTATCAAGAGCGACGTTGTCCAACATCAGCGAGATAAAGAGAAAAGATATAAAAATAGGTAGCAGAGTATTTATCCGAAGGAGTAACGACGTTATTCCCGAAATATTGGGTATTGCCGAACATACCCCCCATTCCCACGAAGTGGAAAAACCGACGGTGTGTCCCGCTTGCGGAGCGCCTGTTGTGGAAGAAGGCGTATTTTTGAAGTGTTCCAACGCAAAAAATTGCGCTCCGGCGATAGTGTCGGCAATGTCGCATTTTGCGTCTAGAGACGCTATGGATATTGACGGACTGTCTGAAAAGACATTCGAAACTCTTTACAATGAAGGAAAACTAAGTCATTTTGTAGATATATACAATCTACAAGCGAGCGATTTTGACGGAATAGAAGGCTTTGGCGAAAAGAAAATATCAAATTTGCTTACGGCGATAGAAAAGAGCAAGGATACTACTCTTGACAGATTGATATACGCGCTGGGAATTCCTAATATAGGCAAAAAAGCGGCAAAGCAACTTGCTGATGAGTTTAAGACTTTGGACGGGGTAATAAAGGCAACTTACGACGATCTTATATCTTTAGAAGACTTTGGGGATATAATGGCAAATGGTCTTGTAGAATACTGGACGGACGAAAAGCATAGGTCGGACGTTGACGCTCTAATCGCAAGCGGAATAAAAATAGCGGAGAAGACAATAAAGCAAGGTTCTTTAACAGGAAAAAAAGTAGTGCTTACAGGATCGTTGCCCACGCTCAAACGCTCGCAAGCGAAACAACTAATTGAAGACAACGGCGGTGAAGTATCTGATTCTATTTCAAAGACGGTAAATTTGGTGGTTGCCGGCGAAGACGCGGGTAGTAAACTCGCTAAGGCGCAAAAACTCGGCATTGAAATTATTGACGAAGCAACGCTTATGGCTTTGATAGGAGATAAATAAGAATTACGAAATGTAAATTTGCAAAAACGTCCGCGTTGAAAAGCGCGGACGTTTTGTATGCGTAAAACTTAAAGTAGACTGAATAATTATTTGAGTAGTTCTTCCGTCTTTTTCAAATTGTTTTTATCAAAAAAGTAAGTCATAGGTTTGTTTATTACTGAAAACTTGTCTTTTAAGCGAGAATTTGGATCTTTTGATATTAGTATATCGAAATCGGGACGAATGCTTCCGACTTGGCGAATTCTTCCTTTGTCATAGAAAGAGCCGAAGTATAGCGAATAGTCTTTGTCTATTTTGTCCGCTATATTGTCGATTACTATAAAGCCTTTTTTGGGTAGGGTATAGACGTTGTCGCCGTTCCAAAACACGTCAAGCGTATTTTCGCTTAGCATTTCTTCTACCGTCGGTAGGAATTTGGGGGTAAGTTCTGAAATTGCGACCAATGCGCGAAAATTATATTCTCCCGCCCAATCTATACTGTCGTCTTTTATTGCTTCAAGCACGACTCCGCAACCGTAACATCCGTTTGCTTTGCTGAAGTGCGCGAACACGTCGCCTGTTTTCAACGGAAAATCAAATCTTTTTCGGAATGACCGGTTTATAGGTTTTGCGTTTTCGCTTTTAATTTTGTCTAAAAATTTTTGCAGACAGTTTTCACGACGTCTGATTACTTTGGCTTTGGGTTTCAACGATTTCCAGTATTCTATATCTTTTCCGTTGGATATTATTTCTTCAACGGCAGAGAATATTTCTTCGCTCAAACAACCGCATTTCCATTCGCATTCCGCTATTGCAAAATAAGCGTTGTGAAGACCGCCCGCGTCTTGCAAAGGCGATCTGTAAATGTCCAGAATTTTATTTTCTATTTCTTTAATGGATATTTTTTCGTGATAAAAGTTGTCAAAAAAGATTTCTTTACAATCCGCAAAATCATTGTTTGCCGAAATGCCCGCGCCCCAGTAGTTCATAAATTATCTCCGCATATTATTATAACAATTATACTCAATTTTTTGGTTTTTTTCAAGGGTTTGAGAAAAATAACTAAGACAATTCAATTTGAATAATATTCGTTGACACCTTTTATTTTAATAATATAAATATTTACTTGTAAAAATTATTATTTTGTGCTATTATCTAATATACATAACTATGCGTACGCGCGTTTAACGGAGTAAATATGGCAATATACAGTATGACGGGTTACGGTAAAGGAGTCGCGGAAAAAGACGGACTGAAAATTACCGTGGAATTAAAATCCGTAAATCACAGATTTTTGGATCTTAATATCAAACTTCCAAAGACTTTTGCTTTTGCCGAAGACGCTTTGAGAAAGATTATTCAGGCAAACGTAGGAAGGGGACACGTTGACGTATACGTCAATTTCGAAGATGGAAGAAAGGATAAGTTTAATATTGCAGTCGATTACGATTTGGCTAGGCAGTACATACTTATAGCGAAAGAGTTGAAAGACAAATTCGGAGTGGAAAACAATCTGGGCGCGAACGAGATCATTCGTATTCCCGACGTTGTTTCTCAAGTTGCCGATGAAAGCGATGAAGAAACGCTTTTGTCGCTTATAAAGCAGTCTTGTATTTTGGCGATAGATAATCTGAACGCAATGCGCGCTGTTGAAGGAAAAGCGCTTGTAGACGATCTTCTCAATAAGGTGGACGGAATAAGCGGCGTTTTGCCCGAGATACAGACGCTTGCTCCTATCGCTCTTGACGAGTATAGGACAAAACTCCGAGACAGAGTGCAAGAGTATCTCAAAGAAACTCCGATAGACGAAGTGAAACTTATCAACGAGATTGCTTTTTACAGCGACAAAGTATGCACCGACGAAGAGATAACAAGGCTTTATACTCATATCGCTCATTTCCGTTCGATCGTCAAAGAAGGCGGAGCGGTAGGTAAGAAACTCGACTTTATCGTTCAGGAAATGAACAGGGAAACAAATACTATCGGTAGTAAATGCAATTACGCGCAGATAACTGAACGCGTCGTTTATCTCAAAAGCGAAATAGAGAAGATTCGCGAGCAGGTTCAGAATTTGGTATAAATTTATACCGACAAATACCGTTCGAAATTGCGGTAATACGGAGAGAATATGGAAAACAAAAAAGGTTTGTTGATAGTAGTATCGGGACCGTCGGGAGCGGGCAAAGGCACCGTTTTGGCGCATACTATCGAGAAGTATCCCAACTTGAGATACTCGGTATCCGTTACGACAAGAACGCCTCGCACAGGCGAAGTAGACGGCGTAAATTACTATTTCAAGTCGATAGAAGAGTTTGAGCAAATGCTTAAAGAAGATAAGTTTTTGGAGTGCCAGAAAGTATATGACAACTATTACGGCACGCCGATAGATAAAGTAAAGGAACAACTCTCCGCCGGTTATGACGTTGTTTTGGAAATAGACGTCAAAGGGGCGTTGGACGTGAAAAACAAGTATCCCGATGCGGTAATGATATTCATATCGCCGTTAAAAAGATCTACTATCGAAGAGAGACTAAGGGGACGTTCGACAGAAAGCGAAGAGCAGTTGAAGTTGCGTACGGACAGCGCAATAGAAGAGATAAAGCAAGCCGTCCTTTACGATTATATAGTAGTCAACGAAGACGCGGTAAAAGGCGCGATGGATATTGTATCCATTATCGAAGCGGAAAAATGCAAAGTAAAAAACAATAAAAAATTTATAGACAATCTAATCTACGGAGGTAAATAATTATGATGATTGATCCACCTATCGACAAGTTGATAAAGAAAGCGGAATGTCGCTACGCATTAGTATGCGGAGTCGCAAAGAGAGCGAGACAACTGGAAACTCAGTATCCCGAACTTCTCGATGAGCAAAAAACTAAGGCTATAAGTTACGCCGCTCAAGAAGTATACGAAGATAAAGTTATTATCAAGAGAGACGGTCAGTAATAGCGGAGAATAACGGCGAATGTTGGAAAAGTATAACGTACTTTTGGGCGTAAGCGGGGGAATAGCCTGCTATAAATCGTGCGAAATAGTGTCGAGATTAAAAAAACTCGGCGCAGGCGTGGACGTGATTATGACCGCGCATGCGACGGAGTTTGTCTCGCCGTTGACTTTTGAAACGCTGTCGGCAAGACCTGTCGTCAGCGATATGTTCGCTCGTAAAAAGCAGTGGGAAGTCGAGCATGTCGCGCTTGCCAAAAAAGCGGATATTTGTATTATCGCGCCGGCAACGGCAAACGTGATTGCGAAGTTTGCCGACGGAATCGCGGACGATATGCTGTCTACGACTTATCTCGCTCTTACATGTCCGATCGTCATTGCTCCGGCTATGAATACTAATATGTATGAAAACGTAGCCGTAAGAGAAAATCTGGCCAAACTAAAAAAGCGCGGAGTTTTCGTCGTCGACAGCGTCGAAGCCAGATTGGCGTGCGGAGATAACGGCAAAGGTAAGATGGCGGAACCTATCGATATAGTCGCAAAAGCCATTGAAATACTTTGTCCTAAAAACGATTACTCGGGTAAAAAAGTTTTGGTAACCGCAGGCGCTACGAGAGAAAATATCGACGGTGTAAGATTTATTACCAACCGCTCGTCCGGTAAAATGGGAGTGGAGATTGCAAAAGCGGTAGTCGCGAGAGGCGGCGAAGTAGTTCTTGTGAAAGGTCTTACGCAAGTAGAAATACCGTCGTATATAAACAAAGTCGTCAGCGTGGAAAGCACGACTCAAATGTACGACGCCGTAATGGAGAATTACGCCGATTGCGACGTAATAATAAAAGCGGCGGCGCCGAGCGATTACAGACCGCAGGATAAAATCGAAAACAAACTCAAAGGCGAAACTCTTACTTTGAAACTGGTTAAGAATCCCGATATAGCGAAAGCGGTAGGACAAGTCAAAGGCAAGAGAAAACTTGTAGTATTTTGCGCAGAAACGCAAAATCTCATAGAGAGCGCGAAAGAAAAGTTGAAGAGTAAAAACGCCGATATCGTAGTAGCGAACGACGTAACTCTTGAAGGCGCGGGATTTGATACAGACACGAATATAGTAACTCTATTGACAAATGGGGGAGAAATAAGATCTCTGCCAAAAATGAAAAAGAGCGAAGTCGCTCACGCCATACTCGACGAGGCGCTGAAATGATTGCGAGAGTTATCGTAGACATAAGCAACAGCGAAACGGATAAGATATTCGATTATGAAATTCTCTCGAATCTAGACGTTAGGAAAGGCAGCAGAGTTATCGTACCTTTCGGTACGCAGAGATTAGAGGGTTTTTGCATAGACATAACTCCGACTTCCGAAGTGCCTACGTTAAAAAGCGTTGAAGGGGTGTTGGACGAATTCGTATGCGTAAGCGAAGAAATGCTATCGCTTATGCGGTATATGAAAGAAAGGTTTTACGTCCGTTACGTTGACAGTTTAAGACTTTTTATTCCTTCAAAACTTCGCGGCGGAAGAGTCAAGGAACTTACTCGGTTGTATTTGACGCTCAATCCTTCTTTTACGTATGAAGAGATAGTTGACGCGATACCCGAGCGAGCAAAGAGTCAGTTGTCGCTTGTCGAACGATTAAAAGACGGCGGAGAGTATCTATCGGTAATTGCGGGAGAATTTTCCGCAAGCGCAATAAACGCGTTGGTATCCAAAGATCTTTTGATCAAGACGAGTGAGCAAGTGGAAAGAAAACCTATGAAATCCGTAAAAGGCGGAGACGATAAATACGTCCTTCGCGACGGACAGAAAAAAGCGTTGGATAGCATTTTTTCATCCGAGCAAACGGCAGTCCTTTTACATGGAGTTACGGGAAGCGGGAAAACACTTGTCTATATGAATGCAATAAAAAGGGTTTTGGATGAAGGCAAAACCGCTATCATGCTTGTTCCCGAAATATCGCTTACTCCGCAGATGTTGAGAAATTTCAGGGGATATTTTGGCGATAGCGTCGCAATGTTGCACAGCGGATTGAGCGACGGCGAGCGTTTCGACGAATGGAAAAGACTATTGAAAGGCGAAGCGAAGATAGTCGTAGGAGCGCGGTCTGCAATATTTGCGCCGGTAAAAAATTTGGGGCTAGTCATAGTTGACGAAGAACACGACGCAAGTTATATAAGCGAATCAAATCCCAGATATCGCACGGTCGACGTGGCTTTGTTCAGGGCGAATTACAACAAAGCGAAGGTCGTGTTGGGAAGCGCGACTCCGTCGATAGAAAGTTATCTTTGTGCAAAGCGCGGCGAATACGCTTTGGCTGAAATGAACGAACGTATATCTGATAAAGGAATGCCGAATATAGAAATCGTCAATATGTCTAACGAACTTCTTATGGGCAACGTCGGAATGTTTTCGGCGAAACTGGAAGAAAGTATAAAACAGACTGTCGCGAAAGGCGAACAGGTAATGATATTTCTCAATCGCCGCGGACACTCTTCGTTCGTTATGTGCAGAAAGTGCGGTTACATAGCCAAATGCACGGATTGCGACGTTTCGTTGACTTATCACTCCGTTGACAATATGCTAAAATGCCATTATTGCGGCAAGCGGTTCAAGATGCTGTCTTGCTGTCCAGATTGCGGAAGCGTCAATATAAAATACGGTAAACTCGGCACCCAAAGAGTAGTAGAAGAAGTGGAAAAACTCGTTCCCGGCGTAAAGGTGTTGAGAATGGACAACGAAACGACTACTACCAAGACGGCGTATTTAGATATACTCGGAGCGTTTGCAGCCAAAGAAGCGCAAGTGCTTGTCGGAACTCAGATGATAGCGAAAGGGCACGATTTCCCCGACGTAACGTTGGTGGGGATACTTGACGCTGATATGAGTCTTTATCATCAGGACTACCGTTCCAACGAACGCACTTTTCAACTTGTAACTCAAGTTGCGGGCAGAGCGGGAAGAAGCAATAAGGGCGGCAAAGTCATATTGCAGACCTATTCGCCTAATCACTATGTGTATAGATTCGCGTCAAGATACGACTATGAAGGTTTTTTTGAAAAGGAAAACAACGTTCGTATGACGACGAATTTTCCACCGTACACGACGATAATAAGAGTGCTTATGACGTCGGAAAACGAAGATAAAGTAATAGATTGCGCTAAGACTTTGTACAGGCAACTTAGGCAGTACGCGGAGAATAATTCAAGCGAGTTTTTGTACATACAGGCAATGCGCGCGCCGCTCGGGCGTATACAAAACAAATACCGCTATCAGATAATAGCGAGAATAAAAAGACAAAAAGAAAGAGAAATCATAGCCGAGTTCTACGGCGCGATAGAGAAAAACAAATTCCGACAGGTGTCTGTGTTTGCTGAACTCAATCCGCAGAACATGGCTTAGGGAGAATAAAATGGCATTGAGAGATATAGTAACCGATCCGAATCCTACTTTGAGAAAGAAATGCAGAGAAGTCGAAGTGTTCGACGAAAAACTCGGCAAACTTCTTGACGATATGAAAGAAACGATGAGACACGCCGACGGCGTGGGACTTGCCGGTCCGCAGGTAGGTAT
>JAIEEW010000062.1 GCA_029067255.1 Clostridia bacterium
CTCAATAACCTTGTCCATATAGGCGTAAATGCCGTCGCCGAGTTCCTTCTGCTCGGTAGCGAAAAACTGGTCGCATATCCACTGGATATTGCTTCCCGCCGCTTCAGTAATACCGCAGATAAGATTCATTTCGGGATCCGCCGACTGTATAGCCGCCGCGCCGTGTTTGAATTTTGTCTTCGTTCTGCTCGATGCGGCAACCCATGCGGACGTGCCGAGATAAATATGTATATCTCCGTCGCCGTTCATACCGCTTCCGATAGCGGCAGCCTGAGTATCGTCGCAACCGCCGAATACTGCCGTTCCGGTACAAAGTCCCATTTTCAAAGCCGCTTCTTCCGTAAGTCCTTCGCCTATTTTATCCGTACTGTTGACGAGCGGCGGAAGTTTGGACATATCGATACCGATAAGTTTCAACGCGCTCATCCACGTCTTTTTCTTCAAGTCGAGTCCGTAACTCGAAGCGCCGGAACGCTCCGCTACCATCACGCCCGTGCATTTGTATTTCAAAAATCCGTTTACGTCAAGAAAATATTTTGTGCTGTTGTATACGTCGGGACGTTCTTCTTTAAGCCACTGAATCTTTGCTACGACGTCTTTGCCCATAATAGGCGTACCCGATACGAGCGTGAAAATCTTCTTTCCGCCGACTTTTTTCATAAGCGTCTGAGCCTGTTTTTCCGCTCTGCCGTCTACCCACGTTATATTCGGGTGCAAAACTCTGCCGTTGACGTCTACAGGAATAATACCCATAGCCTGCGTAGAAAACACCACGCCTTCTACGTCATGCGGATCTATGCCCGTTTCTTCGACTATAGTCTTTGAAGCAAGACAAACCGCTTCCCAGTATTCGTCGGGATCCTGCTCGACGAAAGCGGGCGCCGGATAATAAGTCGGATAAGGTACCGCTTTGGAAGCGACGATATTGCCCGTAAAGTCGATAAGCACCGCTTTGTCGGAACTCGTACCCATGTCGTGCGCCATTATGTATTTCATAATAATCCTCTTTATCTGTGCCGATAATCGGCTTGCTTTATTTTTGAAAACGCGTCTTAGGACGCAAATCGCATAAGTCTCAAAACGCGTTTATTGCCGGTTGCGGCATTACGCCGCAATCGGCAAAATCAGGTTAAACTCTTATTGAAAATTACTGCTTATTCTTTGCTTCCGCAGCCTCAGCCTTAGCAAGCATCTTTTCCGCTTTTTTAAGTTTCTTTTCGTTGTTCGTGGATTTAGCCTTGTTGATCTTGTACTCGGCAACCTGAACGTCGATGCTTCTATCTCTCTCTTTTACGAGTTTGAATACGTCTTCGAATCTGTTGAGAGCCTCGTCGATGATCTCGTCGGTGTCAGCCATAGAAGTGTACAGACGCGAACCTGCGAGAGTAACGATACCGTTTGCCATATAAGCGGCTCCCATGTGTTCCATAGCCTCTTTTCTTACCATGATCATATCCTTCTTTTTAAGCACTCTCAAAAGTGAACTGAGAAGGTGTTTGGACGAGAAGTCGTAACTCATTGCGCCGGTACATTCAAGATGCACGATAGAACCTTGATTGTAAGCGACGTAAGGCAACTTGTAGGTATCGATCAAAGATACTAGACCGTCCGTAAGTCTATTTCCCGCAAGACCCGCTTTTACGCAAGCGTTGGTCTCTGCAATCTTCTTGATAGCAACGTAACCTGCCATGGAAGAAAGCGGATTTGCCGCCAAAGTTCCGCCGCAGTACGCTTTTTTAGCGCCGCCCGCAACGCCAGCCGCGAGAAGAGATACGTATTCTCTCTTACCGCCTACGCCGCCAGCCGCAGGATATCCGCCGGCAACGATTTTACCGAATATGGTAAGGTCAGGTTTTACGTTGAAGAAGCCTTGCGCTCCGCCGAGACCTACTCTGAAACCTGTAACTACTTCGTCGAAGATAAACAACGCGCCGTATTTATGAGCGAGTTCAAGCGCCTTCTCGTTATAATCGAGACATACGGGACGCGTACCCGATTCCGGACCTACCGGTTCTACTATAACGGCTGCGGTACCGCCCTTTCTCTTGTTCGCTTTGAGATAATCTTCAAGCATTTGGAGATTGTTGGGCATTATTTCGTCTACTACGCTGAATATCGGATTAGGTATACCGAAAGATTCGAGATACTGTCTGGTACCGGGAACTTTAAGTCCGTAAACCATCTGATCCGACCAACCGTGATAAGCGCCGCCGATCTTTATGATTCTCTTGTTTTTAGTCTGACATCTTGCGATACGCAATGCCGCCATTACGGATTCCGTACCCGAACCCAACATTCTGAACATCTCAACGCCGGGCATGTGCTTATTGATTTCCTTAGCGATAAGAAGTTCCGCTTCGTGGAAAAGTCCGGTAACTGGACCGCATTCCTTTATAAGTTTTATCGCTTCTTCCTGTACGTCTTTGTAATTGCTTCCCAAAATGGTAGGACCGCCTGCCTGCAAGAAGTAGATATCCTTGTTGCCGTCAAGGTCTTCGAGATAAGCGCCTTCCGCTTTTACCATACACATAGGGAACGGCTTGTTGAACGCC
>JAIEEW010000063.1 GCA_029067255.1 Clostridia bacterium
CACTTGAATAGAGCAGGATTTTGGTTGGAGAATCAAAACAACTTGACTGTCGACGGCGGCGGAAGCGTTTTCGTCATGCACGGAAAAATGACTAACGCGATAATTACCGGTTGTACAAACGTAAAACTCGTAAATATGACGTTCAAATCCGATAACCCCGATATGCACGAACTCAAAGTCGTTGGCAAAGGTAAGAATTACGTTGATTTTGAGTTGGATAAAGAAAGCAAATATGAAAAGACGAAAGGAAGATTCCGTTTTGTAGGAGAAGGATATTCGTCGGCGTTTACTAAAGACGCTCCGAGAGCGTATTGGACGGCGAAAATACCTTCGGGCGAAGATAATACGGTTTTCAGAGTCATGCATCCGCTCAACTTGAAATTGGGCATAAAGGAAATCAAGCCGTATACTTTTAGAGTAAGATATATTTCTACAAATAGATTCGCTGTCGGCGATAGATTTTACGTCTACGATCATCTTCGCAGAAGCAACGGCATTTTCGTAGAAAAGAGCAAAGACGTCGCGTTGGACGGAATAAATCAGACTTTTAATTACGGTCTGGGACTTGTGTGTCAGGACAGCGAAAATTTGAGTTTGACGAACAGTAAGTTTATGCCAGATAAGGACAGCCAAAGACTTATAGCGTCTGCCGCCGATTTTGTTCATATTTGTATGTGCCGCGGAGACGTTGTAATAAAAAACAACGAATTTGCTGGCGCGGGCGACGATTGTCTTAACGTCCACGGAATACATTTCAAAGTAGTATCTGTAAATGAGAATACGGTACGCGTAAGATTCTGCCATAAGCAAGCGCACGGTTTCAATCCGTTGAGAGCAGGAGATACGATAGCGTTTGTTAATACAAGCACTCTTCTCGAAACATCCAGAGCGAAGATTCTTGAATCAACGCTTGAAAGCGAAACTATCATTTCGCTCCGACTTGACGACGCGTCAAAAGCAATTGTCGGAGAAGCGATAGAAAGCAAATCCGCGATAGCGAATTTGGATTTTTCGTTTAATAAAATGACGAGAATAATTACTCGCGGAGTGTTGGTTACTACCGGCGGAAAAGTTCGTATTACGGACAATGATTTTGACAATACGTCCATGCATTCCATACTTGTGTCCGACGACGCTAAGACTTGGTTTGAAAGCGGTCCGGTAAACGACGTGGAAATCGCTCGCAACCGTTTTGGAAGATGCATAGGTTATACGGTACAGGTGCTGCCCGAAAATATATTACATAAAGGCGCCGTACATAAAAATATATACGTTCACGACAACGTTATAGAGAGCGGCGATCAAGGCGGGTTCTACTTCAAGTCTGCGGACGGCGTAGTAGTTGAAAACAATAAGTCTGAAAAAGAATTGAGAATGGAAATAAAGAATTCGCAGGTCGAAAAAAGGTAACTCTTATGGAATTGTTTGAAGAGTGCTTGCTGGGAAAAGTCAAACTCAAAAACAGAATAATACGCTCGGCAACGCATGACGGACTGGCAGACGAAGACGGCGGACCGAGCGACAAACTTATATCTAAATACGCATTTATGGCGAAAAACGAAGTAGGGTGTATTATTGCGGGATACGCGATAGTAAGCGAAGAAGGAAGTTCGTCATATCCGCGTTGTCTTGCGTTTTACAATCCGCAATCAAAAGACAAGTACGTAAGGCTTACGCATGCAGTACATGCTTACGGAACTCCTATAATAGCGCAACTGGCGCATTGCGGACGGCAGACTTCGAGCAAAGTCATCGGCATGAAGAAAATCGCGCCCAGCGCTAAGAGACATTTGTTTTATCCCGACAAAGCAAAAGAGATGACCAAAGACGATATTATCCGCGTGGAAGACGCGTTTGCCGATTCAATAGCGAGAGCGAAAGAATACGGATTCGACGGCGCGCAAATTCATTTGGCGCACGGGTATTTGCTGCACGATTTCGTATCGTGTAACGGCAATAAGCGAAAAGACGAATACGGAAAAGACATAAACGGAAGATTGCGTATCGTAAAAGAAATTATAGAAAAAGCGAGAGAGAAAGTAGGCGATTTCCCGATATGGGTAAAGATATCCGCGACAGATAAGAGAAAAAAGGGAATGCGAATCCCTTACGCTGTCGAGATGTGCAAACTTCTCAAAGAATACGGAGTCGACGCGATAGAAGTATCTTGCGGAAGCGTGCAAGACGGTATGAATACTATGCGCTCCAAACGTATGCCTATGGACGCGGTATTTAAGTATAGAGAACCTGTCGCAAGTATGCCTAAAGCGCTCAATAAATTCTGTCTTGCTTGCGCTAAGTTGATAAATCCGCTTTTGCCGCAACCTAAGCCGTTGACGATGTTCAACTATCCGGCGGCGATCGCAATCAAAGAAGCGGTTGATACGGATTTGATACTGGTCGGCGGAGTAGCGAATAGAGCGGATATGCAGAAAGCGATAGATTCGGGAATAAAAGCGGTGTCCATGTGCAGACCTTTTATATGCGAACCGAATTTTGCAAAAAAACTCAAAGAAGGAACCGCTGATAAAAGTCAATGCGTAATGTGCAACTTTTGCGGTCTTGTGATTGAAAAAGGCGAAACAAAATGCCTACTCGGCAAAATAAAAAAGAAGGAAAAATAAATCAAAAATCGACGGAGTATAATTTTGTAAAAAATTTTATTACAACGTCGATTTTTTAATATATAATTTATTTTTACATATTATAATATTAAAAACAATATAAAATTGCAACGGGGAATTACATATCGGTTATTTTCGTTGCAAAAAGGGGTATTGATATGAAGAAGAGAGTTGTCGCCGTTGTGGCGGTATGTATGATCGTCGCGATGCTGTGCGTTTTTGCGGTCGCGTGCGACAATAACGGACTTTCCGCTTACGATCTTGCAGTTCAGAACGGCTTTCAGGGAACGCTCGAAGAGTGGCTTGAAAGCCTGAAAGGAAGCGCGGGAGTCGACGGAAAAGATGGGATTGACGGTAATGACGGAGAAAACGGTAAAGACGGAACGGACGGCAGAAACGGAATCGACGGTCAAGACGTGAGCGTTGATGAGTTGTACGCAAAGGCTTTGGCAAGCGGAGAGTTTTCAGGCAGTTTTGTAGAATTTCTTAGGGAATATCTTTCATTGAATATTCAGGAAGACACCGCGTTTTCAAACAGAGCGTTGCTTTCCACAGTGGTAATAAGT
>JAIEEW010000064.1 GCA_029067255.1 Clostridia bacterium
TCCATATGTTGACAGCGGGCTACGGGAGTAATATAATTAAACCGTAGAGTTACAAATATTATCGGACGGTGAAAAATGACTGTTACAGTTATCAACGCGAACGCGTATTCGCAAGGAAAATTCATAAAATGCAATATTGTCGTCAAAGACGGGACGATAAAATCCCTAGGCGACGCGGTAGAAGGGGAAATAATCGACGCGGAAGGCAAAACGGTTGCCGCCGGATTTATAGATATTCACACTCACGGCGGTTGGGGAAAAGACTGTATGGAAGCGAATCCGCAGACTATGGATACGCTTTGCCGCTACCATCTTTATACGGGTACGACGTCGTTTGTTCCGACCACTATGACTGCAAGCGTAGAAGATATAAACGCGGCGCTTGACAATATAAGGAAATTTGAAAGTCGATACGCGAGAATTGCCGGCGTTCATTTGGAAGGACCGTATCTTGCGCTCAAAAGCGCAGGCGCGCACCCGCCGCATTTGTTGATATCGCCTAAGACTTGCGACTCTTTCGTTTGGGATAACGTCGATATTGTTAAGAGAGTAACGTTGGCGCCGAATTTGGACGGGGCGTCGGAATTCTGTAAAAAAGCGACGGAAAAGGGAATACAGGTGTCAATGGGACACGACGATAGTATTGACGACGAAATTTACGCGTGTATAGAGAGCGGAGCAAACAGCGTAACGCATATGTATAATTGCACGTCAAGACCTTCGCGCAGAAGTACTCCCAAAAAACATTTGGGTCTTACGGAAGTGGGACTTATAGAAGATTGCGTGATAGCGGAAGTCATTGCCGACGGCAGACACGTACCGGACAAGTTGTTTTCTATGATATATAAACTAAAAGGCAGCAAGGGCATTTGTCTCGTATCCGATTCTCTTAGCGTAGCGGGCATGCCGCAAGGAGACTATTATCTGGGAAGCGGAGAAAGCAAGCAAAAGATTAGGATCGACGACGGAGTGGCGATACTTCCCGATCTCAATACTTACGCGGGTTCGGTTACGTCGGTAGGTAAAATGGTAGCAAGGCTTTTCGCGTTGGGATACGATCTTGGCGCATGCGTAGATATGTGTACCAAAACTCCGGCAAAACTTTTGGGACGAAAGGATATAGGAGATATAGCCGTTGGTATGAAAGGCGATATAAATATACTTGACGAAAAAGGCGAAGTATACTTGACGTTACTCGGCGGAAAACCCGTAGACAGGGAAGCGTTGAAAATTTAAGCGAGGGTTAATTATGGCGAAAAACACTAAAGAACCGTCAAAGAGAAAAAAGAAATTAAATACTTCTAAAATTGCCAAACTCATATTTGATATAGACGACAGCGTAAAGAGTTTTATTACCAACAAATACAAGAGCAGCAACACTATTTTGGAAACTAACGACGTGATCTATTGCGCGGAAGAACATGAAACGTGTAAGTTGGATATTTTCAGACCTGAACTCGTTGTCGACGCGAAATTGCCCGTGCTTATCAACGTTCACGGCGGCGGTTGGGTTACCGGCGATAAAAAATGGAGAGTAGCGCAGGGAAAACTCTTTGCCGATATGGGTATGTGCGTTATCAATATCAATTACGGACTAAGTCCGAAATACAAATACGATCAGTCTTTGCGGCACGTCGTAAAGGCAATGCACTGGGTGGAAAACAACGCAGATGATTACGGATTCGATCTTGATAACGTATTTGTAATGGGCGATTCTGCGGGCGGTCAGATAGCGTGTCTTATGTGCGCGGTTTTGCACAATAAAGAATTTTTGGATAGGCTGGGTATGGCGCCCGTTCATTTCCGAATCAAAGGCGCGCTTTTGCATTGCGGAGCGTACGATTTCGACGATTTGAGTAAAAACCCTTTGGCGTACGATATAATATACGATATGACGGGTAAAGATCACGATAAAATAGGCGAATACGAATATAAAGATTTGATATATACTTTGCCGTGGATAGATTCTGATTTTCCGCAGAAAGTCTTTGTCGCTTACGGTAAAAAAGATATATTTGTCGGAAAACACCATTTGCCGCTTATCGCTAAACTCAAAGATTTGGGCAAAGAAGTAGTGGAGTATTGCGGGACTTTCCCCGGTCTACATTGCTTTCACCTTTTTTACAAAACTCCCGAATCGAAGGGAATGTATATTGAAGAGAAGAAATATCTCATGAGCATGGTCAGAGAAAAAACGCCCGACAGGCTTTGATTTTGCAGAAGAAAAACGAAGTAGCCGATTCGGCTACTTCATATTTATTTTCACGTCTATATCCAGTTGGATCTTGTCGAGATAGGCGGGATCTTTATAAAGTTCGTTGCGATATGCGTAACACCTTTGACCGATAAAAAACACGTCCAGTCCGGCTTCTTTGCAAGTGTCGAAACACTCTTTAATATACGAGTTGATTTTTTCGCCGACGTATTCTTTACAAAGGTCTTCGTTGATTTTGTCGGGAACGTAGGTGTTGTCTTTAAGAGTCGCTTTTATTTGCAATTTTGCCACGTTGTCGGTTTTTTCTATCTTTATATCGCCTTTGGATTTTACTATGTCAACTTCGCCGACGGACGATTCGTATTGATAGGGAATGGTGCCGTTGCTGATTTTATTCAATACAAGGCTCAAACCTTTCGTTGCGTCTTCTGAAAGAATAACACCTTTAGTTCCGTCGCTGACGTAACTTTCCGTAATGTCAAGATAAGTCGTTTCGCCGTCTTTTTCCAAAGATACGCAAGGCAGATATACGCACGAACCTATATGGTATTTGTTTTTGAAAAAATCTTTTATCGTCATCGGAATTATTCCGAAATCGCCTGTCATATTGTGCAGCACTTGACCAAGAAAATATCCGCTTCCCACGCCGTTGGACAGAGTAGGCGAAAGCACTTCGCGCGGGGATTGTTTGGACGTAACGACCATAGTGTTGTTGCACAGAACTTCGCCTTCGAAAAAGAAGTTCATCGCTTTATTGTCGTCGTTGTTCAATACTTCCTGACTTACGATAAGCGCGGTGGCGTGGCATAGCGCGATTGTGCTTCCTGTGTCGTAACTAAGGTGTTCGAAGATATCGCTTATATTATCGCCCGTCGCAAAATATGAGAGAAATTCCTGCTTTTGTTCTTTATCGGTTTTCAATACTTGAATCCCCACTTCGTACTCTTCGCCTGTCTTGTCAAGCGAAAGCGCCAGCACTATAGTGCGCGCGGCGATACTTTTCTGTTCGTCAAGAAAGGAGAACGTTATCAATATCAGCGATATGACCAGTATTACCAACCATTTTTTATTTATGAATTTAGGCTTTTTCATACGCTTCTCCCATATTGTTCCCGACTTGTTCGCGGGATTGTTTTTCTTTTTTGTTTTGAGATATTCTCATCGCTATATAAGCCGCTATAGTTACGCAGAATTCTGTAAGGAAAGCGAAGTATCTGAGCCAACTCGTCGCGAGATTGTAACTTGTTTTGAGATTTCCTATTCCGTATACAATGGCCGCGTAGACTATGACCCCGCACGCGAGAGAAACCAACGCCTTTTTCCCGAAAAAGAATTTAGCGCATTCAGCCATTGCGAAAAGCAGCAGCGAAATTTTTATAACGCACATTATCATCCAACTCAATACCGTGGGCAAGTCTACAGAGCCTATCATAAAAGATATTTTGTTCAAGGACGAAACGTTTAGGAAAGCGTTGCCTACGACCGCGCCGCTTGCGCCGAATATGAATAGAAATTGCAGCATAAGTCCTACGGAGCATATAAGAGTTGCTAGTACGGCAAAAATTATCCATACTGCCATGTTGCTCTTTTTATGATTTGGCGAAGACGTTGTAGACACAAAAAGCAGGGGAGTAAAATCGCCGAACCACATAAGATATTGATCTCCGGCGACTGCAAAATCGGAAGATATTTCAAAAGGCATAAGGTTGATAAAATCAAAGTTGGAATTTGAAAATACTCCGTAGAATACCAACGCGAAAAGCAATACCCAAAAGAAAATTTGTGCGGTTCTGCCTATTACTTTTCCGCCTTTATGAGCGAAGTATACGCATACTCCGACTAGCGCTAGCGTAACGAAAGACCAACTCACGTTTGCGTAAAGCGACGTTGAGATATACGATACGCCTTCGCTGCCGAGAACGGTGCTTTTTATAAGCGACGAAGAAAAAATCAGTATAGCGAAAACGCCTTTGAGCCATTTTGGTATGTCGAGTTCGAGAATAGAATTATTTTTTGAAATTCCGTAAACTACGCACATCATCATTATCTCTATCGCCATCATGAAAAACATGACGAGCACGCTTTGACTGCCCGACGTTTTTACCAAATATTGCGGGAGCATTACCACCTTAAAAGCAATAAGCGAGATAAATGCCAAAAGTAGATATTGTTCGTTGTAAATTCTGTTGTTCAGTTTGTTCAGCATTTAATTTTCCTTGTTTGCGTCGTTTTGTTGTTCGACAGTTTCATTATTCGCGAGAGACGTGCGCTGACGGGTGCGGTTTTTGGTGGGTATTGCATAGGGACGTTCGCCGAATTCTTGCAACTGCGCTTTGAGCGGACCGTCTTGCCAGTCGTGAAGCACCGACGGAGCAAAAGGCGACATATACGACACTCCGTAACTGTTTATCGAACACATATAGCACACCAGTCCCATCGCGCCCAGAAGAATGCCCAAAAGTCCCAGTACGCCGCCCAACGCTACAAACCCTAATCTCAGTATGTTGGACGAATTTATTTCGTCCGGAACGCAATAGATTCCTACCGTAGATACCGCGACTATTATTACCGACGATATGGAAAACAGTCCCGCGCTTACTGCCGCTTCTCCGAGTATGATGGCGCCGACTACGGATAGGGCCATACTGACGTAACGCGGCATTCGTATAGACGTTTCGTTTAGAATTTCGAATATACATAACACCAGAAGCATTTCCAATGTTGGCGACAGCGGAATGTTTGATATAGGACCAAGTATCGAAACGAGAAATTTGATGGGGAAGAGTTGATATTGATGCTCTTGAAGAGCGACGTAAATTCCCGGCATCAAAATAGAGAAGATCACGGCGAAAAGTCTAATGATTCTCACCATAGACGCGCGATAACTTTTAATGTAATAATCTTCGCTCATTTGGAAATTTTCATAGAGCATAAATGGCAAAGTAAGCACGGAAGGGGAT
>JAIEEW010000065.1 GCA_029067255.1 Clostridia bacterium
AAGTATAGGTATTATCGCCGTATTTCAACGTAAGCGTCTGCGGATTGCCAATATTTTTCATATCTTCGACGTTGCACAACAGATTTATTCCCAGTCGGCTTTTGCTTATCATTCCGCTTACGCTTGAGTTTGCGCCGGTGAGAGTAAACTCGTATGTTTTGGAAAGGTTTGCCGCGTTATGCGGAACTACTGTGAGTACGCTTAATTCTATCTGCGCGTTTGCTTTACCTTCGGCTATAAATAACTCTTCTTGCGTGGTTGTAGTAAGTTTTACGTCAAAATTTTCGTCGTTTGCGGTATAAAGTCCCGTTTGCATATAACTCACGTTTTCGCAAAGTTTTTCATAATTCGTTTTGGGTTTCTGGCAGCCTGCAAGAGCGATCGTCAGACAGGTGATCGCGCCAAATACGGCAATTCTAATAAATTTCTTTTTCATATATCCTCCAAATATTTTGATTACTAAATTCTATGAATGAAAAATTCGGGATATGTGCGAAATGTCCGTTTATTCGTTTTGTGATTTTGTCGAAATATATATTTTTTTGAATTGTTTTGATATCAAATTTTTATAGGATTAAATTACGAATGGCAAGGGCAGGGATGATATGAAAAATAGCAAGCGTCAAGCCTGCTATTTTGTCTTTATAATTGTTATTATATTAATACTGATTTAATTTGTTTTGTTTTTCTTTGCGAGTTTTTCTTCGCGTTTTTCGTTTTTCTCAATCAATTTGGTTTCTTTTTCGGCGAGTTTTTTCTTTTCTTTCTCAGCCGCTTTTTTCTCTTTCTCGTTTTGTTTTATCTCTTTGATCAAGTCGTTTACCATTACAGATTTGCCTTCGCGTCTTTGTTTTTCCAAAGTCTTTTTGCGAAGCAGGTTTCCGAGCGTACCAAAAATACCGCTCATAAACTTGAAGAAGCCTCTGAAATACTTTTTGTTGCCCCACATCAGCATACCCGCTACGAGAGAGTGATGGATAAGACCGGAAGATATTCCGATAAGACCCCTTAGCGGCATTTCTTCCATGCCTTGTTGGAGCATCATCATAGTTGTGATATCAGCGTTGGGAACTTGACTTTTTATTATCGACGGAGCGACCTTGACAATAATCTTTCCTATAAGACATACTTTCATTTCGCCGATTGTCGTATTGTAATCGAAATATCCGCGTTTGCTTGCTTTATTCTCCGGAATATCCGCTCCGTAGAGATTTGCAAAGTCGCTGTCTGGAATTTGTCCCAAATGCGCGATATCATAGTAAGCGGGGCATATCGTCTTGTAATCTGGCGATTTCTTCTCGCTTTGTTCAAAGTTTACGTTTATTTTTCCTTTAAGTTTGATGTCGCGGCTTGACGCTCCGATAAGAATCTCATATTCGCCGTTTTGCGCGTACCAGTCGCTTATAAGCGTATTATAGAACGCAAACGAGCGATAATCCAACGTATGCTTTACGCGTACGCTTTCGCCCTTGCGAATAAAAGTTTTTTCAAATCCTTTCAATTCTTTATATGCTTTGAAAACTATCGGGTTGGGGTCGCGTACGTACAACTGAGAAATTTCGTAGCCGTCTCTTTCGCCTACGTTTTTAACGGTATACGATACTTCCATTCCGTCGATCTGCAAATCTTCGTATTCAAATTTCGTATAAGAAAGACCGTAGCCAAACGGGAACAGTACGTTCTTTTCCGCAGTGTCGAAATAACGGTATCCGACGAAAATAGATTCTCTGTACTCGACGTTTTTCGGTCCCATAGGGAAGTAATCCGCCACAATGTTATCTTCGTTCTTAATAGGATAAGTTTCGGCGAGTTTTCCGCTAGGATTTACTTTGCCGAAAAGTACGTTGTAAAGCGCTTCGCCGCCCGCTTCGCCGGGTAGATAAGCGTTGAGCAGAGTATTGACTTTGCTCAGCCACGGCATAGCGACGGGGGAGCCGCCGAAAAGTACGACGACAGTATTGGGATTTATTGAAGTCATAACGTCAATCAAATCGCTGTGGCATTTGGGGATGTCCAAATGAGTACGGTCATAACTTTCGCTTTCGTAATTATCCGTAAGTCCTACGAATAGCAATACCTGCTTATGGCTTTTAGCGATTTGAACGGCTTCTTGAAGAAGTTTTTCGTCGAGTTTGTCGTTGTTTACGCTATAAGCGGGCGCGTATTCGTATTTCTTTCCGTTAAGGTCAAGCGCGTCAAGGAAATTGACAAGTTTGTAGGGATTTATTCTTGAAGATCCCGAACCTTGATATCTAAATTCCTTTGCAAGTTCGCCTATTACCGCAATACTTTCTTCTTTTTCTTCGGCAAGCGGCAATACGGAATCATTATTTTTAAGTAGCACTATAGACTGTTCCGCGATTTCGCGAGCAATATTGTGCGCTTCTTCATAGTCGGCTTTATAGTCGGGTTGCAGGTTGGAATAAGATTTAATGACAAATTCGAGAAGTCTTTCTACGATTACGTCAAGATCCTTTTCGTTTATTTTGCCGTCTTTTACGGCTTTTACTATCTGCTTGTCGGTTGCGCCGCCGCAACTGGGCATTTCAAGATCAAGTCCTGCCTTTATAGCTTCGACTCTGTTGTTGAGCGCGTTCCAGTCGCTGACTACTATGCCTTTGAATCCCCATTCTTCTCTTAAAATATCGGTAAGAAGACGTTTGTTATCAGAAAGATAGGTGCCGTTTAATTTATTGTACGAACACATAACGGTATCAGGTTGAGCCTTTACCGCTTCTTCAAAAGCGGGGAGATATATTTCGCGCAACGCTCTTTCGTCAACGACGGAATTTATCGTCATACGGCGTTTTTCCTGATTGTTTGCGCAAAAGTGTTTCAAAGAAGTTCCCACGTCGTTGGCTTGTACGCCTTCTATATAACTTCTGCTAAGTTTACCCGCAAGATAGGGGTCTTCGGAGAGATATTCGAAATTTCTTCCGCACAGGGGACTTCTTTTTATGTTGGTACCCGGTCCTAAGAT
>JAIEEW010000066.1 GCA_029067255.1 Clostridia bacterium
ATCTGCATCTCGGCTCAACGCCGCACTCCTGCGGATAAAGCGGCAAGTCGAATACGCCGTCGCAAACCTGCTCGTTGTACTCCTGACACGGCGGGATATAGCAATATCCGTATGACGGAACCAACAGATGAACTTGCATTATTACTTTGAGAATCGTTGTCAAGCAAGCCGTCAGCGTAAATGTATTATCGGATGCGTATGTACCCCTTACGCTATAAAGCGATGCAGACGCTACGATAGAATACGGCATAACAGACGGAGCCGAAGTATGAAGTACAACGTCCCTTGTTACGGAAACGGTTGCGCTGCCGCTCCCCCTTACGCCTGCCGCGTCAACAAAGTTGACCTGCACCGGAACGGTAATCGTACACTGCACTCTTGAAGAACACTGATCGTCCCCCAACGGAGTAACAGTCAAATCGCTTATCGTTGCCTGCGCCGACGTAGAAGTCGCGCTTACAAAAGTATACGGCGCAGTAAGTCCCGTAGCGGGAACCACGTCTGTCATCGTAACGCTGAGGTCGGTAAGCGTTTCCTGACGCATACACATATCAAGAACCTTGTCGCACTGGATACACGCTCTCTCGCAAATGCCATTCAAGCCGTTGCCCCTTATCGGACCGGGGACTTTATCAGACTTGCAGTTGTTGGAAAATGACATATTTTATTCCTCCTATTTGATTGTCATAAAGGCACACAGCTTTTGTATGCTCACAATTATATATTCAAATAAGGGAATTTATGTTACAAACAGTAAATTAAGCAAGTCCCGCAGCATTAACAAAAACAGCGTTTATGAGTTCAAAATCTGTCTTAACAAAAAAAATACAGACTTTAAAAATGTTTTCCATAAAATTACGTCTCTTCTATGTTGGTTGACACTTGTCAAATAAAATTGTCAAATTATTACAAAATTCAATGTAATTAAGAATTATTTAGAATATTTATGGCTATTTGTAAGTATTTATTAAGTGTTCTATTTTTGCCAAAACACCTTCTTTTCCGATTTTAGCATGAGAAGAAATCATTAGAATATTATCTGAGCCAAGGCACAGTTCTTTCGCTATAACCTGCTTTTGTTTCATACTCGCCTGTCTCGAAAGTTTATCGCATTTGGTTGCAATTATATTAAACGGAATACTGTAATGGTGGAGATATGCGACCATCTGCTTGTCCAAAGCAGACGGCTCATGCCTTATATCGACAAGCAAGAAAACATTGATCAGCCGCTTACTTGAAAGCAGATATCCGCCTATCAACTCATCCCAGTTATCTTTTACTCCGCCGGAAACTTTTGCATAACCGTACCCCGGCAAATCGACAAACATCAACTCGCCTTTATTGATTTCAAAATAATTCAAAAGTTTTGTTTTACCCGGCGTAGACGAAGTTTTCGCCATACTCTTATTATTGACTAAATAATTTATAAAAGACGACTTTCCTACGTTTGATTTTCCCGCTATTGCAATTTCAGGCATATTATAATCCGCGCATTGCCTAAAATTCGCAACAGACGTTATGAATTTACATTGTTTGATTTCCATATTTCTTCTCTTTTGCTTGTTATTTTTATACGTTTATGCCGCACGCGCATTCAAATACGGTAGAGATATTATCCGCAAGAACAAAATTTATATCATCCAGCACTACTTTGGGTAGTTCTTGCATATCTTTCTTGTTTTGAACAGGAATAATTACCGTCTTTATTCCGCTTCTTTGCGCAGCAAGAGTCTTTTCTCTCAATCCGCCTATAGCCAAAACCTTACCCCTAAGCGTAATTTCGCCCGTCATCGCCAAATTTTCTTTTACGCTTTTTCCGGTAAACGCCGACAATATAGCCGTAGCAAGCGCAATTCCTGCGCTAGGACCGTCCTTAGGAGTCGCTCCCGCCGGAACGTGGATATGAATATCGTTTTTACTGAACACTTCTTCACTAATATTTAGTTCTTTCGCCTTACTTTTAATCAAAGACAGCGCAATTTCAGCAGATTCCTTCATTACGTCGCCTAAACTGCCCGTAAGATGGATCTTTCCACTGCCGTAAGGCAGCAATCTGACTTCTATCGGCATCGTTACTCCGCCCACGCTGGTCCAAGCAAGACCGTTGACCGCGCCAACTTCACCGTTCACAACGTCGCTATCCCCTTGATACTTCTTTGCCCCTAAATATTCTTCGAGATTTTCTGTCGTTATTTCATGCGACACGTTTTCTCCGCCGACAATTTTAGTTGCAATCTTGCGGCAAGCGTTGGCAATCTGTCTTTCCAACTCTCGTACGCCCGATTCTCTTGTATAACCGTCTATAATCGCTTCGATAGCCGAATCGTTGAATTCAACTTCGCAACTTTCTATACCGTTCTGAACTTTTTGCTTTGGAACAAGATATCTTTTTGCAATTTCCGTCTTTTCACAGACTGTATATCCGTCCATTTCAATAACTTCCATTCTGTCCAACAACGGTTTTTGTATCGTAGAAAGAGTATTTGCGGTCATTATAAACATAACCTGAGATAAATCAAAAGGCAATTCCAAATAATTATCGCGGAAATTTGCGTTTTGATTAGGATCAAGGACTTCCAACATAGCGCTAGATGGATCTCCACGCATATCTGACGTCATCTTGTCTATTTCGTCGAACAAAAATAACGGATTGCTCGTCTTCGCTTTTGACATACACGATATTATTCGTCCCGGCATAGCGCCTATATACGTCTTTCTATGCCCCCTTATCTCCGCTTCGTCGCGAATACCGCCCAAACTCATGTGAATATACTCTTTTCCCAACGCCTTTGCAATAGATTGCGCGATCGAAGTTTTACCCACGCCCGGCGAGCCTACAAGGCATATGATCGGAGCCTTATTATTGTTTCCTGCCAATTTTTTGACTGCAATCGCTTCGATTATTCTGTTTTTAACCTTTTCAATACCGTAATGATCTTCGTCAAGCACGTTTCTGATATGCTCCAAATCATAATTATCTTCAGTAAATTTTCCCCATGGCAACGAAAGCGCTACATCGAGATAATTTCTCAAAATCGCATATTCGGGCGAAGATACGTTCATCTTCTCCATACGGCTAATTTCTTTGTTAAGTTTAGTCTTGATCTCATTGCTTGCTTTAAGTTCAGAAACGCCTTTCTTCAATGCGTCAAATTCGCTCTCGTCTTCGCCCAGTTCTTTCTTTATAACTTTTATCTGTTCTCTTAACAGAAACTCTTTTTGATTTTCTTTAAGATTTTCATCAAGTTTTCTGTCAATATCTTTCAACACGTTGCGCTTATACGCTTCTACTTTGAGCGTCGCCGAAAGTTTCTGCGCTTTCAACTCCCAATCATCTTCATTGAGATATTCTTGCCTGTCAAGATCTTTTATACAGTCCGCAACCATATTCATTATCGCGTAAGCGCTGTCCATCTTCTCATAAGCAAGCCAAACAGACTGTCTAATCGGATAATTGAATTTTTCCAACGCCTTTATATCTTTATAAATAATACCTTTATAAAGACTTTCTTTAAATTCCGCGTCAAACAACTGCCCCTTACTCTCTTCGGCTTCTGCCCATATAATTTCTTCGTCGTCAATAAACGCTTCTCGCAAAATCATACGCTCAACACCGCTGAGCCGAACCACGGTCTTATCTATCTTATCCTGTAAATCCACAACATTGCAAAGTACGCCGTATTTACAAACATCGTTGACGCTTTCAAATTTATCTTTATCCTTTGCAAATTTACAAACAAAAACCTGCGTTCCTTCCTTAAACGCGTATCTTAAAGTCTTTCGGCTAAACCTGCCTATAATTTCTAATGTTTTGGTGGTATCGGGCAAAATTATTTCGTCCGCAAGCGCCACCAAAGGTAACGTTCTCGTATTTGACATATTTTCTCCTTAGTCAAAGAATACGAATAAATCCAATTATTATTCGTATTCTGTAAAATTTGGAACGATTATAAGATTTTTCTTAATTTTTTCTTATTATTTGCGGTCCTTTTGCTCCGCATACTACATCCTTTGTAATTACGATTTTCTCAATCGAATTATCAGTAGGAATATCGTACATAAGTTCCAACATGATATTTTCAAGCACAGATCTCAATCCTCTAGCGCCGGTATTGAGTTTTATTGCTTGATTTGCGATCTCGTTCAACGCATCGTCTTCAAATTCAATCTCAACGTCGTCAATCTCAAAAAGTTTTTTATACTGTCTGATAGGCGCGTTCTTTGGCTCCGTCAGTATCTTAACCAAAGCGTTTGTATCCAAAGCGTCAAGTCCTACCACAATAGGAATTCTACCCACAAATTCGGGTATAAGCCCGTATTTTATCAAATCGTCAGGTTTAATATCTCCGATCAATTCACCGTAGCCAATCTTACTGTTCTCGCGTACTTTTGCGCCGAATCCCAACCCGGAACCGTCCAATCGCTTGTCAATTATCTTGTCAAGTCCCACAAACGCTCCGCCGCAAATAAACAGTATATTCGTCGTATCTATCTGTATACATTCCTGCTGCGGATGTTTTCTTCCGCCTTGCGGCGGCACGCTAGCAACCGTGCTTTCTATGATCTTCAACAAAGCCTGCTGCACGCCTTCTCCGGACACGTCTCTTGTAATGGACATATTCTCGCTTTTGCTCGCTAGTTTATCTATCTCGTCTATATAGATTATGCCAAGTTGAGCCTTTTCGATATCATAATCCGCCGCCTGAATCAATTTCAAAAGCACATTCTCAACGTCTTCGCCGACATATCCCGCTTCAGTGAGCGTAGTAGCGTCCGCAACGGCAAAAGGCACGTTTAGAATCTTTGCCAGAGTTTTAGCAAGCAACGTCTTACCGCTACCTGTCGGTCCAAGCATAAGAATATTACTCTTATCCAACTCCACGTCGCCGCTATTATAATTTATTCGCTTATAATGATTATAAACCGCCACAGACAGGACTTTTTTCGCTTTTTCCTGACCTACTATATACTCATCAAGTTTTTCCTTTATTTCATGAGGTTTAAGCAAATTTCCAAGCGCGGCGTTATCTTCGTCAGCATACGGATCAAGAGCGTCTTTCTTGATCATCTGTACGCAAGTAGCAACGCAATCGTAGCAAATTCCCACTTCCGGATCTGCCCCGGGAATAATACAATCTATATCTTCATAAAGTATCCTTCCGCAGAGCATACATTTTCTTTTACTGTCCAAAATCAACCTCTCTTATTAAAAATTTTATCGACAAGTCCGTATTCAAGCGCTTCTTGCGCAGACATATAATTATCTCTTTCGCAATCTGCAAGCACTTTTTCATACGGTTGATTACTGTTTTCCGCAAGTATTTTAGTCAACTTTTCTTTTGTCTTCTGGATGTGATTTGCAGTAATGACAATATCGGACGCCTGTCCTCTCGCGCCGCCCAAGGGTTGATGTATCATAACTTCGCTGTTTGGCAACAAAAATCTTTTGCCTTTTGCTCCAGAAGAAAGCAGAAACGCGCCCATGGACGCAGCCATACCGATACAAATAGTACTTACGTCGCACTTGATATAATTCATAGTATCGTAAATCGCAAGTCCCGCCGTAACGCTTCCGCCCGGGCTATTGATATACAAACTAATATCTTTGGAAGAATCTTTCGCTTCCAAATATATCAACTGAGCAACGACCGTATTTGCCGTTTCGTCCGTTATTTCTCCCGAGATAAAAATAATTCTGTCTTCAAGCAAACGAGAATATATATCGTAACTTCTCTCTCCTTTGTCTGTTTTGTCTACAACGTAAGGTATCAAATTCATACCAAAACCCTCCTATATAATTATTAAGTCCGACATAATATTTTATTATCGTGTCGGACTTGAAGTAAAGTTCTTTAGAGTACTAAGCCTACACTTAATTATTATCTTGTTTTCCAAAG
>JAIEEW010000067.1 GCA_029067255.1 Clostridia bacterium
GCCGACGGCGACAGAAAAGATTTGTTTGGCGGTAAGGGCGCAAACCTCGCAAAAATGACGTCTTGGGGAATGCCTGTTCCGCAAGGTTTTACGATCACTACCGAAGCATGTACGAAATATTACGAAGACGGTAAGATGATTGCCGAGAGCATTGTTGAGGAGATTTTTGACGCTTTGGCAAAAATAGAGGCTGACGCAGGCAAGAAGTTCGGCGATGAGAAGAACCCATTCCTTGTATCCGTACGTTCCGGAGCAAGAGCGTCTATGCCCGGCATGATGGACACGATACTCAATCTTGGTCTTAACGACGTATCCGTAAAAGGACTTGCGACAAAGACCGGAAATCCGAGATTTGCTTACGATTGCTATCGTAGATTTATTCAGATGTTCTCCGACGTAGTTATGGGAACGCCGAAGACGGAATTCGAAAAAATTATTGACAAAGTAAAGGCGGAAAAGGGAATTGAATCCGACACGGAACTCACCGCGGAAGATTTGCAGACTCTTATCGCTCTTTTCAAAGAAGTATATTTCAAAGATCAGGGAAGCGAATTCCCGCAAGATCCGAAAGTTCAACTTATCGAAGCCGTTAAAGCGGTATTCAGAAGTTGGGACAACCCCAGAGCGGTCGTATATCGTCGTATGAACGATATCCCCGGTAGTTGGGGTACTGCCGTAAACGTACAGTCGATGGTATTCGGCAATATGGGCGACACTTCCGGTACGGGCGTTGCGTTCACCAGAGATCCGTCGACGGGCGAGAAGAAACTTTACGGCGAATATCTTATGAACGCTCAGGGCGAAGACGTAGTTGCGGGTATTCGTACTCCTATGACTATCGATCACCTTGCGCAGACTAATAAAGCAGTTTACGATCAGTTCGTAGAAATCGCGGACAGATTGGAAAAGGCTAATAAAGACATGCAGGATATGGAGTTTACCATTGAAGAAGGCAGACTTTATATGTTGCAGACGAGAAACGGTAAGCGTACCGCTCGCGCGGCTATCAAAATCGCTTGCGATCTCGTTGACGAAGGCATGATCACAGAAAAAGAAGCGCTTCTCAAAATCGAGCCCAAACAACTTGATTCGCTTTTGCACCCGCAGTTTGACGCTAAGGCTATGAAGAAAGCGACTCCTATCGCAAAAGGTTTGCCCGCATCTCCCGGCGCGGCTTGCGGAAAGATCAGTTTCACTGCCGAAGAAGCGGTTGAAAGAGCGGAAAAAGGCGAAAAGGTCGTTCTTGTAAGACTGGAAACTTCTCCCGAAGATATCGAAGGTATGTATAAAGCCGAAGGCGTATTGACCGTAAGAGGCGGTATGACTTCTCACGCTGCGGTAGTTGCCCGCGGTATGGGCGCTTGCTGCGTAGCAGGTTGTAGCGACGTGAAGATCGACGAAGAAAAGAGAGTTATTTATATCGGCGGAAAGACTTACACCGATCAGGATTATCTTTCGCTTGACGGCTCTACCGGTAACGTTTACGGAGAGCAGATTCCTACCGAACAGGCTAGCGTAAGCGGAGATTTCGCTAAAATAATGGAATGGGCTGACAAGTATCGCGCTTTGAAAGTAAGAACCAACGCCGATACTCCGAACGACGCGGCTACCGCTGTAAGATTCGGCGCGGAAGGTATCGGTCTTTGCCGTACGGAACACATGTTCTTCGCGGAAGACAGAATACCCGCTGTAAGAGAAATGATAGTTTCGAAGACAGTAGAAGAGAGAAAGAAGGCTTTGGCGAAGTTGCTTCCTATGCAAAGAGAAGACTTTATCGGTCTTTACACTGCAATGGAAGGCAGACCCGTTACTATACGTTTCCTGGATCCGCCGCTCCATGAATTCGTTCCGCATAAGGATGAAGAAATTGCGGATCTCGCAAAGACTATGGGCTTGACTTTTGACGAGTTGAAAGAAACAGTTGAAGGATTGCACGAATTCAACCCGATGATGGGACACAGAGGCTGCCGTCTTGCGGTAACGTATCCCGAAATCGCGGAAATGCAGACTCAGGCGGTCATTGAAGCGGCTCTTGCGGTAAGAAAGAAAGGTATTGAGATAATACCTGAAATAATGATTCCGCTTGTAGGAGAAATCAAAGAACTTAAATACGTTAAGGACGTGGTAGTCGCTACTGCGGAGAAAGTACTCAAAGAAAACAAAGCGGAGATGGAATACCATATCGGTACTATGATAGAAATTCCGAGAGCGGCTTTGACTGCTGACGAAATCGCAAAAGAAGCGCAATTCTTCTCCTTTGGTACCAACGATTTGACGCAGATGACGTTTGGATTCTCGCGCGACGACGCAGGCAAGTTCCTTGACGAGTATTACGGAAAGAAGATTTTCGAATCCGATCCGTTTGCAAGACTCGACCAGGTGGGCGTAGGCAAACTTATGAAGATAGCGATTGAAGGCGGCAAGTCCACAAGACCCGACATCAAACTCGGTATCTGCGGAGAGCATGGCGGAGATCCTTCGACTATAGAATTCTGCCACAACGTAGGCTTGACGTACGTTTCCTGCTCGCCGTTCAGAGTTCCCGTTGCAAGACTTGCAGCAGCGCAGGCCAACATTCTCAATCCGAGAATCAAACCGCAATCCGCAGCGACAAGATATCTTGAAGAGAACTAATATTTGCTCAGAATAAAATATAAGACGACCGCAAAATTGCGGTCGTCTTTGCGTTAAAATATATAATAGCGGAGAAATCTTATCTTAATTTTTATATATTTCTCAATAAGACGGCGCAGTCGGCAAAGTTTGTGTACGCGACCGTCATCCGAAGCGTAGCCGAAAAATCTAATATATACTGATAAATAATATATATATTACAGATTCTATTTTTTGAACGGAACGAAATCGCTGTCCACCAGTCCGTCAGTGATAAAAGGATATTCCATAAGCGAAGCGGACTTCAACGCGTCATAGCCGTATTTTTTGCGTATTGCGTCAAGAGATTTGTCAAGTCTACATAGTTTGTCGCTCTTTTCCATATCGTCCAACAGAGAAAGTTGAATCGATTCGCTTCCCGAACTCAAATCGAACGTCGATACGCTCAGCGCGCGAATAGGTAAGGTAAGCCTAAAAGAGTCGTAAATCTGCATTGCGCAGTCGCATAGCGAATTTGCCGAGTTGATCTTGAATGGAAGTTTTATTTGCTTTCCGATATATGAAAGGTCATTGTATTTTATCCCCAAGTGTAATCCGCCCGCTACGAAATCGTGTCGGCGAAGTCTTATCGCGACCATTTCGCTCAATGCCATAATTACGGCTTTGGCTTCCGCGCGATTGCTAATATCTTTGGGCAGAGTAGTGGAGTTGCCAATACTTTTGGGTATATGCTCGTCGTAATAAAGACGAACTTCTTCGTTGTTGATACCGTTGGCGTTGTCGTACATTTTGCGGCCGTTGATACCAAACTTATTTTCAAGAATTTTGGGATTTGCTTTTGCAAGATCGCCGATAGTGTTTATTCCTATCTCCTTTAATTTTCGCGCGGTGCGACTTCCTATCATAAGCATATCGCTTACGTCCAAAGGCCATACTTTGTCTTTGAAATTGTTTTCGTCTATTACCGTAGTAGCGTCAGGTTTTTTCATGTCCGAGCCTAGTTTGGCAAAAACTTTGTTAAACGATACGCCTACAGAAATAGTTATGCCTATTTCTTTTTTGATTCGCCCCCTAAGTTCGTCCGCGATACTTTCCGCGCTGTGGAACAGTCGCATAGAGCCGCTGACGTCAAGCCAACATTCGTCTATTCCGAAAGGCTCGACTCTGTCGGTATATTGACAGTATATATCAAATATTTTGTTGGAGTATTCGACGTATTTGTCATATTGCGGCGGAACGAGAACAAGTTGGGGACATTTGCGTTTTGCTTCCCAAATAACTTCGCCCGTCTTTATCCCACATTCTTTCGCTTTTTGATTTTTTGCCAAAATAATTCCATGCCGTTTGTCAGGATTGCCCGAAACGGCTACGAATTTATCTTTCAACGTCGGATCGAGCATACATTCAACCGACGCGTAAAAATTGTTGGCGTCGCAGTGTAATATTCTTTTCATAATCCTATAATAGCATAGTTTTATGATAAATACAAACGTTTGTTCGTATTTTGTTATGTAAAATTTTGACAGCGATATTATTT
>JAIEEW010000068.1 GCA_029067255.1 Clostridia bacterium
ACGATAAAAGAATACGCAATGAGCAAGGATAAATGCAAAGAGAAGAAGTCAACGTATTATATCTTGCTGGGACAGTCATCAGTAAATCCGTTGGTAAAACTGACGATAAAGAAAGACTGTACGGTAGCGTTGTTCAAGATGGAAGACGAGTATTTCAAAGACATAAGAAGAAACGCAGGAAGCGAAGGAACGAAAGTAAAGGTCAAAGAAAGCGAGTTGATAGTAGGAGACGCTCAAGCGTTGGCAACAGCAAAAGAGATGATAGATCTAAGGGAAGATCAGATTGAGAGATACAACGAGTATTTGAAGGAGCAACGGAGTATGAAGAAGAGATAGGCTCCGTTATCCAGCGTATAGCGGCAAGCCTTTCGCTTGATCGGGAGATAGGTACTCGCGCACCGTGTACGGGAAGTACACTGGGTGGCTCGACCTACACCCGCTAAAACGAAAATCTTACCACTCTCCGCTGTCTAATACAAAAGATGTAAAAGCGGATAAATAATAGGACTAGATTTCTCCACTGCGGTCGAAATGACGGGTGAGTAATCGTTGCTCTGTACTCTCAACTGAATGGTAAGGAAATTATTTTCTCTACTCTCAATATAACGAGAGAATAAACAAAGTAATACCTTGAAAACCGTCATTCTGAGCGTAGTCGAAGAATCTAGTCTAATGCCGACAGGCTATCCGTATATTAAAACCCGACTATAATCGGAGCGAAGCGTAGATTTTACGACTGGTCAGAATTCGACAGCGAATCAAAATCTATTAAATATAGAATCAAATTGTTGACGTCAATTTAGACTTATCCCATAGGGCGGAACGTTCCCCATAAATACCACATTATACACGCGTTCCGCCCACCCTATATTATACTGTTATATATATTATATTACATATCGTTTAATAAACTGTATTTTTTTGCCCCTAAACGCTTGACTAAAATTTTAATTCCATATAAAATATTTGTGTTATGAGTAAAATTCTGCTCATATGCGCTAAAATTGCTCAAAAAAACTGTTGGTGTGCAGTTTTTGGTCAATAAATATGAGATTATCCTTCGGGGTTGCTGGATAACTCATCCGACACATAACACAGGAGGTTCATGAAATGCCAACAATCAATCAGTTAATCAGGCAAGGCCGTGAGAAACAAGTCAAGAAGTCTACTGCTCCTATTATGCAGAAGAATCCGCAGAAGAGAGGCGTTTGCCTTTCCGTTACGACGACTTCTCCGAAGAAGCCTAACTCCGCTTTGAGAAAGATTGCCAGAGTTCGTCTTGTAAACGGTTTGGAAGGTACCATTTATATTCCCGGTATCGGACACAATTTGCAAGAACACAGCGTCGTTCTTATCAGAGGCGGTAGAGTTAGAGACTTGCCGGGTGTAAGATATCACATTATTCGTGGTACGTTGGATAGCGCAGGCGTTGCAAAACGCATGCAGGCTAGATCTAAATATGGCGCAAAGAGACCTAAATAAGTCATGCCTATTTAGTCGGATGTAATTTATTATTCACAATCTATAAAAGGAGTTAGAATTTATGCCAAGAAGAAATTCGGTCCCGGTCAGGGACGTATTGCCGGATCCTATATACGGCAGTAAAGTTATCACAAAATTTGTCAATCAAATTATGTGGGACGGTAAGAAAGGTACGGCGCAGTCTATCGTTTACGGCGCTTTTGAAATAATCGAACAAAAATCGGGTATGTCTGCCATGGAAGTTTTCAACAAAGCCATGGAAAACGTAATGCCTTCTCTCGAAGTTAAGGCTCGTCGCGTAGGCGGTTCGACATATCAGGTTCCTATGGAAATCCGTCCGGCAAGAAGACAGACGCTCGCTATCAGATGGCTTGTTATGTTCTCGCGCAAGAGAGGCGAAAAGACCATGGTAGAGAGAGTTGCGGCAGAATTGCTCGACGCTTACAACAACACCGGCAATTCCGTCAAAAAGAAAGAAGATATGCACAGAATGGCTGAAGCCAACAAGGCTTTCGCTCACTATCGTTGGTAATCCCCGCGATACAGTTACAAGCAACATTGTAAACGGGTTGGATTTTCCGATTTTCCGCAAGGTAAGGTCGAGAAATCCAATCGCTATAAGAGGTAAAAAATGGCAAGAGAATATTCTTTGGAAAACACAAGAAATATCGGCATCATGGCTCACATCGATGCCGGCAAGACGACTACCAGCGAAAGAATTCTGTTCTATACAGGTATCAACCACAAGATCGGCGAAGTTCACGAAGGCGCCGCTACGATGGACTGGATGGAGCAGGAGCAGGAGAGAGGTATTACCATTACTTCCGCTGCTACGACCACTCACTGGAAGGGTACTTGCATCAACCTTATAGATACTCCGGGACACGTTGACTTCACGGTAGAAGTAGAGCGTTCCTTGCGTATTCTCGACGGCGCCGTAGCGCTTTTCTGCGCAAGAGGCGGCGTAGAGCCGCAGTCTGAAACCGTTTGGAGACAGGCTACGAAATATCACGTTCCGAGAATCGCTTTCGTCAACAAAATGGACAAAGACGACGGCAATTATTTCAGAACTATCGAAATGATGAACAAAAGACTCAGCGCAAACGCGGTCGCTATGCAGTGTCCGATAGGCGCGGAGAAAAATTTCAAGGGCGTTGTAGATCTTTTGACTATGAAAGCGTACTACAACGAAGGTAAGAACGGCGAAGTCGTTGCCGAAAAGGAAATCCCTGCGGATCTCGTTTCCGAAGCGGAAGAATTGAGAGCGGCTTTGATTGAAAAAGTTGCCGAATTCGACGACGAACTTATGGAGAAATTCTTCGAAGGAGATCTCAGCGTAGAGGCTATGCCTAAGTCGATGCTTCAACCGATCATCAGAAAGGCTACCATCGATATGAAGATTACGCCCGCTTTCTGCGGAACTTCGCTCGGCAACAAGGGTACTCAACTTTTGCTTGACGCGATCGTTGACTATTTGCCCGCGCCTACCGACGTTCCCAACGTAGAAGGTTGCGCTCCCGGCAAGAAAGAAGACGTTATTACTCGCGCTTCTTCCGACAGCGAAAAATTCAGCGGACTTGCGTTCAAGATCGCTACCGATCCGTTTATCGGAAAACTCGCGTTTTTCAGAGTTTATTCGGGCGTTTTGACCAAAGGTTCGTACGTTTACAACTCCACTAAGGACAAGAGAGAAAGAGTAGGCCGTTTGGTTAGAATGCACGCAAACAGCCGTACGGAAATCGATGAAGCATACGCAGGCGATATAGTCGCTATCGTAGGACTTAAAGACACCACGACGGGCGATACGCTTTGCGACGAAAGCGCTCCCATCATACTCGAATCCATGGAATTCCCCGAACCCGTTATTCAAATCGCTATCGAGCCGAAGACAAAAGCGGGTCAGGAAAAAATGGGTCTTGCTTTGCAAAAACTTGCTGAAGAAGATCCGACTTTCAAGACATATACCGATCAGGAAACGGGACAAACTATCATCGCAGGTATGGGCGAATTGCACCTGGATATAATTGTAGACAGATTGAAGAGAGAATTCAAGGTTGAAGCCAACGTCGGCGCTCCGCAAGTTGCTTACCGCGAAACCATTCGCGATACCGTCAATGCGGAAGGCTTGTTCAAAAGACAGTCCGGCGGTAAAGGTCAGTACGGTCATTGTAAGATCGTTATCTCGCCCAACGAGCCCGGCAAGGGATTCACGTTTGTCGACAAGACCGTCGGCGGAAGTATTCCGAAGGAATATATCCCCGCTGTCGAAGCAGGTATCAAAGAAGCGTCTAAGGGCGGTATAATCGCAGGCTACGAAATGGTTGACTTCAACGTAGATCTTATGGACGGTTCTTACCACGAAGTAGACTCGTCAGAAATGGCGTTTAAGATCGCTGGTTCTATGGCGTTCAAGGACGGCGCGTCCAAGGCTAAACCGGTACTTTTGGAGCCTATCATGAGCGTTGAAGTACAGGCTCCGGACGATTATCTCGGTACTATTTTGGGTAGCGTTACCGCTAGAAGAGGTAATATCAAGACCACTGAAGAAAGAAACGGCGTTCAGGTTGTTGACGCGGAAGTTCCGCTCGCTGAAATGTTCGGTTACGCGACTGATTTGCGTGGCGCAACGCAGGGTAGAGGTAACTTCGTAATGCAGTTTGACCACTACGCGGAAGTTCCTAAGTCGGTATCTGAAAAGATCATCGGCGCAAGAGCCAAAAAAGACTAATATTTATTTAATTTATAAATAAAGGTTGACAAAATAAAAAGAACATAATAAAATAAAAAAGATAAAAAATAAAAGACCATTCATTTTTATATTTTTA
>JAIEEW010000069.1 GCA_029067255.1 Clostridia bacterium
TCGCTCTTTTATACCTTAATATAAATATGCTAAACAGCAATAAGCCCTTATAGCTCAGTCGGTAGAGCATGCGGCTGTTAACCGCAGTGTCATAGGTTCGAGTCCTATTGAGGGCGCCAAACAAGGCAAACTTCAAATGAAGTTTGCCTTGTTTAATATATATTATAATTGTACAATGTCTTATATCAAGTTATAAAAACTCTCAATTCATAATCAAGAAAGAATTTTTTGCGAAAGGGCGTTTCAAACGGCAAGTAGGTGTGTTATAATAATTATAACGAGAGATTTACCGAAGGCGGAGAATTCGCAAATGGACGAGAAAGTTTGGATAATCGACGACGAGAAAGAACTTGCCGACGCTATCGCAAAATATTTTACTATGTTTGGATTATCGGCGAGAGCGGAGTATTCCGCGCTTGCCATAGGTAATATTCCCGTTGACGTAAAAGTCGTTTTGTTGGATATAAATTTGGGCAGAGATTGCGGCTACGACTTTATTGAAGAGATAAGAAAGCGTTGCCCGCAAGCGAAGATATTGCTTATTTCCGCCCGTTCAGAAGAGCGGGACATGTTGAAAGGTTATCATTTAGGGGCGGACGATTATATCGTTAAGCCGTTTTCTTTACAGGTAATGCTATGCAAGGTGCGGAACTTGCTTTTTAACGGAGAGAAGTCGCTTGAAGAATATCGCGGTTTGTCGGTGGACAAAGACGCTATGTCAGTTACTCGCGACGGCGTTACGCAAAGATTAAAAAATATGGAATTCAAACTTTTTTATTATCTGTTCTGCAATCGCGGAAAAGTATTGGACAAAGACGATATAATTCGCGGAGTGTGGGGAGCGGGTTATTATACCGACAATACTCTCAACGTGCATATTAGAAGGATTCGCGAAAAGATAGAAAAATACAACGGGGAATTTATTACTACGGTTTGGGGCGTGGGTTATCGCTTCGAATAGGGAACAAACATGAAGAAGACTATTTTGATTTCCGTCGCAACTCTTTTGCTTGTGGCGTGCGTTTTTTTGTGTATAGGGTACGGGTTTAGTTACGAACGCGTAGATACGGTCTATATCAACGAAGTAACGCAGTCGATTACGGCGGGCGAACCTATAAAAGGTAAATACGACTATACGTATTTTGATAGCGAAGGCGAAGTATTGTATTCCACTCGCGAAACGGAAGATATGACTTATTCCGCAAGAATAAACAGAGCAATCGGCGACGGCGACGTAGTAGTAGACTACGGGAGCGGAAAGATAGTTTTTTACACGGACTCGGAAGCGCGTTATAAGAGTATGCGCAACGCGCTCATATGGTTTTCCGTCGCATTTCTTTGCGTTGCGGCAATATCTTTTGCGTTAATAATTGCAGTCATTTACAGGCGGCTTTACCGTCCGTTTAACAGACTAAAAGATTTTGCATCCGAAGTGGCAAGAGGAAATCTCGATTCGCCGTTGATTTTGGACAGGTACGAGTCGTTCGGAGCGTTTGGCGAAGCGTTTGACATCATGCGCAACAACCTTAAAGAAAGCCGTATCGCCGAGCAGAAAGCCGCTTTGGAAAAACGCGCGCTTTTGCAGGAAATAGGACACGACATAATGACGCCGCTTTCCAGTATCAAAGCGGTGGCGGAAGTAGCGAGCGCGCAAGGCGGCGACGATTATAAAATAATTTTCGATAAAGCGAATACTATTGAAAATCTCGTCAACGGATTTTACCGCGCTTCGCTTGAAGAAGAAGGTCAGTTGAGTATATATCTGACAAAGCATACGTCCGACGATTTTGCGAAGTTGATAGACATAAGCGACTACAATTCTAGAATAAGCCGTAACGCGCCGCCTGATTGCGACCTTCTTTACGACAAGATCCGTATGAGTCAAATTTTGGATAACGTTATCGTCAATTCCTATAAATACGCCGATACGTCAATAGAAGTAGATATGAAGGTAGACGGTAATAAATTTATTACTACGATAAAAGATCACGGCAACGGCGTAGCGCCGGAGCAGTTGCAGTACGTTATGGATAGGTTTTACAGGGGAGAAAAGAAAAGCGAAACTCTCGGACAAGGTTTGGGACTTCATATTTGCAAAAAGATGATCGACCGTATGGGCGGAGAAATGACGTGTCGAAACGAAGACGGTTTCGTTGTGGAAATTGCTTTGCCTGTTTTTGGAAAGAATTGAGAAAGAAAGGAAAGATTTGCGACAAAGCGCGCAGACGATTTGCGTTGTAAAATATAGATGACGGAAGTCGAAGGGGGTATTATGAATCACGAAGATCACGTTATCGCAACGCAAGGACTTTGCAAGACATTTTCGGTTGGCGGAGTGCAACAGCACGTTTTGAATAATCTCGACTTGCAAATTGCAAAAGGCGACTTTACGGTAATTATGGGCAACAGCGGAAGCGGCAAGTCCACGCTTCTGTACGCGCTTTCCGGTATGGACAGACCAACGCTGGGCAAAGTGTTTTTTGACGGCGAAGAAATCTCAAATTATTCCAACGACAAACTCGCAAAATTCCGACGTCTTAATTGCGGTTTTATTTTTCAGGAAGTATTTCTCAACGACAATATGAGTATAATGGACAACGTTCTTGCCGCGGGATATCTTTCCGGCAGAGCGAGAAAACAAGTCTACGCCGACGCATGCGAATATTTCCAAAGCGTGGGTATAAGCAAAGATATGTATTCCAAATTCCCCGCGCAGATGTCGGGCGGCGAGTTGCAGAGAGTAGGTCTGGTAAGAGCAATTATAAACGAACCCAAAGTTATCTTTGCCGACGAGCCTACAGGCGCGCTCAATTCCGCCAACTCTATAGCGGTTTTGGATATAATGAACAGACTTCACGCCGACGGGAAAACTGTCGTAATGGTAACTCACGATATGAAAAGCGCGGTAAGGGGCAGCAGGATTTTGTATCTCAAAGACGGAGTTATTCTCAACGAGATTTATTTGGGCGATTACGAGATTTCGCAGGAAAAAGAAAGATTCGGTATGCTCAAAGCCTTTTTGGACGAAATGGGGTGGTAGTATGCTTTCGATAATCAAATCTCATTTTCATAAAGGCAAAACTGGTTTTTTAATAACCGGTATATTTATTATACTTTCCGTAATGATGATGACTATAGGACTGTCTATATGTTTCGGCATGGATAAGTTGTATTTCAACGCTCGCAATCTTTCAAATTCCGCCGACTGCGCTATATCGGTATTTGAAAAGTCGGGCGGCGAAACGCAAAAATTGCTCGAAGATATTTTGAATAAACGCGAAGACGTGGAAAGTTATGACGTCAGAACGATTTACTATATGGAAAAAAGGGCGGTCGAAGACGTCAACAACCGAATGCGGATATTCAACGATAAAGGACAGACAAGCGGATTTAATTCATGGGTTGCTTTGAATATAGACGATGATAGCGATAAGTTCAAACCCCATCTTCGCGATACCGTAGAAAAAGACGGATACAAGTTTTATATTACAGGCAACTACGCTGAAACTATGTTTTGCTCAATAGGAGATAGGGTAGAATTCGAAAACGGCGGAAATACTTACGTCGGATACGTCGCGGGAATTTACGACGATATGGCGAGAATATACAATCACGTCAACATTTTTGTAAGCGGCGATTTGTTTGATGAAATAGCGAGAATCTCCCAAACTGACGATAGCGTTACGGAAGAATATGAAATTAACGTAAGGTTGGATTACGTCGACGAAAAGAAAAACGAGTTGGCGCAATACGAAGTTTGCGAAGCGCTTACCGACGCGCTCGGAGAATACAATATTCGAAATCTTATGCAAGACCCTACTTTTTCAGTAGTGTATTGCAACGATTATATGCGCGAAACTTTCAAGAGCGGAACAAAGGCGTTCATACTTCTTCTAGGTACTGCAATGATTGCGTTTTCGGTGATAGTCGCCGTAATCGTTGCGATAGTAACAGCGTTTTTGACGCGTTCCAACATACTCGACGAAGTCCGTAATCTCGGCGTATGGAAAGCGCTAGGTTATACTACGAAACAACTCAGGTTGAGTTATCTTGCAATTTACGGAGTTATAGGTTTGATATGTTTGACGATCGGAGCGATTTTGGGCGTGTCTTTGATGCCGACGTTCGTAGGTATAATAACCAACATGGCGCGGCTGGACTTATCAAAAGCGATAGGAACTCATATAGGCGGAGTTTTGATAGCCATTGTATTTATCGTAGCGGTATTGTCCGCAGTAGTATATTTGTCTACTTCGAAAGTAAAGAAAATAACCCCGCTTTCGGCAATGCGAAATAATATCCAGACGCACTCTTTCAAAAGAAATAAAGCCCCGCTCAATAAGTCGAAAATTTCGCTCGACGCGCATTTGGGAGTAAAAAGCGTTGTGGGAGAATCCCGTCGAAGCGTTATGGTGGTCGCTATCGTGTTGATAATGTCCATTTTATGTTCCTTTGTAAGCGTAGTATACTATAATCTAAAAGTTGACCAGACTGCCATAATAAATATGTCCGGCGTGGAAAACGCGGATTTTTATATCTCTTTTTATTACGAAGACCCGTCGCCATATTATGACGCTATAAGAGAAATGGAAGGCTTTGAAGGGGAAGCGTATACAACTGGCATAGGAACGCAGATCAACGGAGAATACCGTTATGGAAGACTGTTTTCGTCGTTTGAGCATTTGCGTACGCAATTCCTTAGAGAAGGCAGATATCCCAAATATCCCAACGAGATATTGATCGAAGAACAATACGCAAAAAGCAAAGATATTAAAATAGGCGACAGCATAGTAATTTCAATGGATCGCGACGCAAAAAAAAGCGAAAAAGAATGTATTATCGTAGGATACTTTCAAAATATTTTCGACAACGGCGCTTTTATAGGATTTTGGAATATAATGGAAGAACTCTATACTCTTGACGATTTCCATAATAAAGCCGATCATCTTATCTATTTTGAAAAAGGCAAAGCGCCTACGCTTGAACAAATCGACGAAAGATTGAGAGAAGTATCGGGTGGAGAGATCGTAAAATACAACGGTTTCCAGACAGGGCGCAACGTATTGGAAAACGCGGTATTGAATACTGTTGAAACTGCCGCCGACGCAGTAATGAGCGTGTTTTTCTCTATAACAGCGATAGTGATAGCCCTGCTGCTCGTTATGCTGGTAAAACTCAAACTGTTGCGCGAACGAAGAAATTACGCCGTTTATAAAGCGCTTGGATACACTACGGCAAATATAATGACGCAGATAGCGATAGCAATGGTCATTCTCGGCGCTATCGGAAGCGTTATCGGGACGTTGTTCGGCGCGCTTACTACGTCTCCGGTACTCTCTCTTTTCGGCAGTTTTATCGGAGCGGGGCATTTCGATTTTGTTATCCCGTGGGGATATACGGTGGCGATTGCGTTCGCCGTTCCAACTTTGATATATATTGTGTCAATGCTATGCGCGATCCCCGTCCGACGGATCCACCCGGCAAGTTTGCTCAGAGAAAGATAGAATTCTATTAAAGGAAAGGCAAAACGCCTTTCCTTTAATGCTAAACAAACGTTAAATTTAGCACATTTTCTTCTATTTTATAAAAATTATTACATTATTCTAAAAAAAGTGTACTTTTCCTGACCAAAAAATTTACTTGAAAATTGCTCAAAAATCGGGCAATTTTTCATTATAAGTATACAATAATGAAAATCATTTGGCAATATCTCGCGGTCAGGAAAAGTACACCTTTCCTGACCGTATAGAAAATGGGGTAGAAATGAATTTAAGGAAAAGACATTTTAAGAAATATTTTATAATCTCTTTGATTATAATGCTATGCTTTTTGACGATGAGCGTATTATGTTTGTTTGCGCCGCAAAATTCGGCAAAAGCATTGACGAACGTATCAAACGCAACAATGGTAAGCAACGGTAAGGATTTATGGATATCTGATGTAGGTAAATTTAACGGCGACGTATTTAATGAATTTACCGAAAAACTTTTCGGTACGCAAGACTGGGTAAAATATGTCAAGACAATGACTGATACGCAGACTGAAAGTTATGTAATACCCGCATCTACTATCAATGCAAGTATAGGGAATGAAAATTACGGTATGGTCGTAAAACTTGGCGACTTATATTGGATCTTAACATCGCTTACGCTTACCGAAGACGGTAAAGAAGATGTAGTGGCTACTTTGTATCTTGCGGATTCGACGCAAATAACAACTTCGTATTTTTCTCATTCCGGAACTAAGGGCGATACAATGTATAGCAGAAGTATATTGAGAAATACACTGCTTGCTAGCGCAGATTTTAAGTTGTTTTCAGATGACTCGACCGGCGGATTTGCAGATAGATTTTTAGTACAGCCAAAAAATATTAAATATCAGACAAATCAAACGATTTACGGGCGTTATTCAACTTGGATGAATATGGGAAACGAAGCGTTAGGAGAGCCGCTGAACGGCAAATGGGATAGCGGCGGCAAGTATTCTCCCGGAGATACTTATGACGGTATTAAATATGAAGATTGGGGAGAAGACAGAATATGGATACCTTCTCTTACAGAAACGGGAGCGAGCAATGGCGCTAGTACTTCCTGTATTTGGAAATTGAGCAATTCTCAACGCGCTAGTTCCAAAAGTTCCTGGCTTCGTTCCGGCGCACGTGGCGAATATAAAAATGTGTATTATATGAAGAATGACGCTACTATGTCATGGGCATTAACAACCGCGTCTACTTATGTCCTACGTCCTGCAATACACTTGAATTTAACGCAAGCGGCAAAAAATATATCCGCGCCTACAATCGTGAAACCAACCGACACAAAGAAGTATTACAGCGAAACAGACGGTGTGGCGAACGACGTAACGTTTGAGTTGGAAAACGTCGACAAAGATTTGGTAGATATAAAGATAGAAGCGAC
>JAIEEW010000007.1:0-745 GCA_029067255.1 Clostridia bacterium
GTCCTATCCATCAAAGAAAAATTTCCAGTTTATTTGCCGAACTCTTCCTTTTTGATGCGGATTTTGGGAATATTGTACAAAATTTAAGAGTTTTTGTCAATTTCGTACAAAATTATTGAAAAACACTTGTAATTCAATTTTATTTGTGTTATTCTCTATTTACCTAATTCAGACAAATTGTATTTTTCAATGTCCGAAAACCAAAAAATACCCCGCTCAGGAGATTTCGCTTATGCCAACCTCTATTACTTCCGATTACCATTTTATGGCTAAACTCGCTAAAAACAGAATGATCAAAGAAGCGAAAAGCGTAAATACATACAAAAATCGCAATAATCAAGTAAAGGACGTCGACTTTTATTACAACGTCGTCAAAATTCTTCTATCTACCGAGACGGTATACAATCCCATATCCAGATTAGTTGGCAAAGATCTCGAACATATTCCGAATTCGTGCGAAAAACAACGCGCAGTATTTCAAGTAATCAACAAATATACGGAAATTAGAACTTTGCTCAAAAAAGATCTTCTCAACGCAATAAGAGAAAACCGCAACTTCGAGATTCGCGACATTAGCGTAAACCCTGTCGAAATGCTTAGTAAATTACAATAAAACCTTAAAATTTACGCTATTTTGGGGATAAATACTAAAAGTTTTGGTATTACAATCGGTTTACCATAGTTTTTGGTAAAATCATATTATGAGAGAGATAAAATTTAAGGAGAATCTGAAAAGTTTCAGGAC
>JAIEEW010000007.1:755-2296 GCA_029067255.1 Clostridia bacterium
CTTATCAACGTGGATCAACGTACGATAAGCGCGTGGGAACACGGAATTTGCGAACCCGGTCTGGAAATTATCGCTAAACTCTGCGAAATATTCGACGAAACTTTCGATTCTATGATCTCGGTATAATATCCGATCGACAATAATGGGTTTGAAACTGACCTGAAAAAAGAGTATACGGTCAGTATACTCTTTTTGATTTGTTTTAGTTCTTTGACGTTATAGTATATCCGTCTTTCGAATCGGCGACGGCGTATCCTAATTCCGACAATTTATTTCTCAACTCGTCCGCTTTTGCGAAGTCTCTGTTTTTCTTCGCCTGATATCTTTCTTCCGCTATGAGTCTTATATCGTCGGGTATTTTCTCATCCTGTACTTCCGATGGCTTCGCTTTGTCCAATGAAAGTCCCAAAACTTTATCGAATTCAATAGCCAAATCGTATATCGCCTTGCTCTTAGGCTCCTTCGTCATCGTCCACACTACGCCGAGCGCAAGCGGTATATTCAGGTCGTCGTTTATCGCTTCGTCAAACTGCCTTTTGTATTCGGCTATCTTTTTCTCATCGATTTCGTTTTGACCTACTTTATGCTGATACAATACGTTGAGAAGACGGGCGTACGAAGTCTTCGCTCCGTCCATTCCTTCAAACGTGAAGTTAAGTTTTTTCCTATAATGCGCGTTAAGACAGAAGTATCTGTAATCGAGCGCGCAATAACCTTTCTCTTCGAGTTGATCTATACGGTATACGTTTCCAAGCGACTTTGACATTTTGCCGTTGTCAACAAGCATAAATTCGCTGTGTACCCAGTAATTTACCGTCTTGTCGCCTTCGAGCGCTTCGTTTTGCGCTATCTCGTTTTCATGGTGTACGGGTATCGCGTCCACGCCGCCCGTATGGATATCGAAATGCGAACCGAGATACTTTCTGCTCATAGTCGAACACTCTATATGCCAGCCGGGATAACCCATGCCCCATGGACTTTGCCACTGCATGATGTGCTGCGGTTCGGCTTTTTTCCATACCGCAAAATCCGCCGGATGACGTTTTTGAGAATTGACTTCCACTCTCGCTCCCGCCTGCTGATCTTCAAGATTGAGTCTTGACAGTTTTCCGTAATCGGGGAATTTGGAAATATCGTAATATATACCGTCGTCGATCTCGTAAGCGTATCCCTTGTCGATAAGAGTCTGCACGTCCTTTATCATCTCTTTAATATGATCGGTGGCTTTGGAAATCACTTCGGGTTTTCCAATATTGAGTTTTTTGAAATCTTCGAAAAAGTAATTCGTATAAAACTCCGCGATCTCCCACGGCGTCTTCTTTTGTTCTCTCGCCGCTTTCGCCATTTTGTCTTCGCCTTCGTCGCCGTCGGAAAGAAGATGTCCTACGTCGGTGATATTCATTACGCCTTTGAGTTTATAGCCGTCGTATTTGAGCGTTCTGCGGAAAATATCCATAAAGATATAAGTCCTGAGATTGCCTATGTGCGCGTAACTGTATACCTGTCTCTTATAAACAACTGACGCTGCCGACGACGCCTTA